>JAWWBV010000402.1:0-3058 GCA_033720795.1 Halomonas sp.
ACCGTCACCCAGCTGCGCCTGCACAACCAGTTCGGCCTGCACCTGGTGGCGGTGGCCCGGGACGGCGGCCGCCTCAACCAGCGCCTGCGCGACATCCGCTTCCGGGCCGGCGACGTGCTGCTGCTGCAGGGCGGGGAGGGCGAGATCGGCGAGAGCCTCACCACCCTGGGCTGCCTGCCGCTGGCCAGCCGCAACCTGACCCTGGGCCGGCCGCGCATGCTGGCGGTCTCGGTGGCCATCTTCGCCGCGGCGGTCATCGCCATGGTGCTGGACCTCGTGCCCTCGTCGGTGGCGCTGACCGCTGCCGCCCTGGTCTCGCTGCTGGTGGGCGTGCTGTCGCTGCGCGAGGGCTATCAGGCCATCGATGGCCCGGTGATCGTGCTGCTGGGGGCGATGATCCCGGTGGGCCAGGCGCTGGAGACCAGCGGCGGGGCCACCCTGATCGCCGATGCCCTGCTGGTCATGGGGCGCGAGTGGCCGGTGGTGGCCATCCTGGTGGGGCTGTTCCTGGTCTGCACGCTGCTCTCCAACGTGATCAACAACGCCGCGGCGGCACTGCTGATGGCGCCCATCGCGGCGAGTCTCGCCGAGGGCTTCGGCGTCTCCCTGGATCCCTTCCTGATGGTGGTGGCGATCAGCGCCTCCTGCGCCTTCCTCACGCCCATCGGCCACCAGTCCAACACCCTGGTGATGGGCCCGGGCGGCTACCGCTTCGGCGACTACTGGACGCTGGGGCTGCCGCTGACCCTGGTGGTGATGGCGGTGGCGATCCCGCTGATCCTGATCGTCTGGCCGCTGTAGTTCGAGCCAGGGGGTATTTCGCCGCCGGGCTCCAACCAGGCTGGGGCCTCACGCGCACCGGAAGACGCCTTCGAGGGGGCGCTGTGAATACTTCCCTGTACGCTACCGATGCCCTGCAGCGCTCCCGCGTCCTGCTCGCTTGCAGGACCGGTGCTGGCCATCCCTGGCCAGCCCGTTCGGAGGAATCCTCCTCACCCATGGCATCGGCCCCCTCTTCGGCGTATCCCGGTGCTCGCCGGTCCTCGGTGGAAATGGTTCAGGCCGGCTGGTGGCGCAGCACCTTGGTCTTGTCGGTGACGAAGGCGTCGTAGGCGAAGTCGTCGACGGTGAGCAGCTCCAGCACCGCGGCCTCGCGCTCCTGCATGAAGGTGGCGTCCTCCTCGTCGATCAGCCCCTTCGCCAGGGCCGCCTCGACCCGCTCTTCCGGATGCAGCGCCTCGGCCGGCAGCTCGCCCTTGGCGTAGGCCTTGTTGACCCGGCGATAGAGCGCCTCGGCGCGCTCCTGGCTCGCCAGCAGGGCGTTGTAGCGGGCCAGCGGGTTGTCCCGGCTGCCGTCGTTCTCCTGCCAGGTGGCGTCGAGCAGGAAGTGGCGCAGGGCGGTGTCCCGGGAGACGGCCTGGGCGATCTCGCGGGTCAGCGCATCCTCGGGGCGCTTCCAGCGCCGGCCCGTGGGCATCACGATGACGCGCAGCGCGCGGCCCAGGGCGCGGCTCGGCAGGTTGTCGAAGAGCTCGTCCAGGGCCTGCTCGGCGCGGCCCAGCAGGAAGCGGCAGCCGTAGTGCAGCAGGGCCGCCTCGCCCTCGACCTTGTGACCCTCGTGCCACTGCTTGAGCGTCATCGAGGCGAGGTAGAGGTTGGAGAGCACGTCGCCGAGGCGCGCCGAGAGCATCTCGCGCTGCTTGAGCTGGGAGCCGAGGCTCGCCATGGCGGCGTCGGCGCAGAGTCCGAAGCCGGCGGAGAGTCGCGCGATGTCCCGGGCGTAGGGGGCGGCGATCTCGTCGAAGGGCACCGCGGCCTTGCCGAGCCCCAGGCCCTGGGTGAGGGCGCGGGCGGTGTTGCCGAAGATCAGCCCGGCATGGCCGAAGAAGGCCCGGTCGAAGGCCGCGAGGTCGTCGGCGTCCTTGGCGGCCAGCTCCTCGAGCACGAAGGGGTGGCAGCGGATGGCGCCCTGGCCGAAGATCATCAGGTTGCGGGTCATGATGTTGGCGCCCTCGACGGTGATCGCCACCGGGTTGGCGCTGTAGCCGATGCCGAGGTAGTTGCGCGGCCCCAGGGTCACCGCCTTGCCGCCGTGGATGTCCATGGCGTCGCCGAGGATCACCCGCTGGAACTCGGTGAGCTGGCTCTTGAGGATCGCCGAGGGCACCGCCGGCTTCTCGCCGTGGTCGATGGTGTTGGCGGTCTGGTAGACCGCGGCCCGGGAGACGTAGGCCAGCGCGGCCATGCGCGCCAGGGGCTCCTGGACGCCCTCCATTTCGGCCACCGGCACGTTGAACTGGCGGCGGATCCGGGCGAAGCCGCCGCTCCAGCCCAGGGCGTAGCAGGCGGTGCCCGTGGCGCCGGAGGGCAGGGTGATGCAGCGGCCGATGGAGAGGCACTCGACCAGCATCCGCCAGCCCTGGCCGATCATCTCCGGCCCGCCGATGATGGTATCGAGCGGTACGAAGACGTCCTTGCCCTTGATCGGGCCGTTCAGGAAGGGGCTGCCGATGGGGTGGTGGCGACGCCCGATCTCCATGCCGTCGGTCTCACGGGGGATCAGTGCCAGGGTGATGCCGCGATCCTCCTCGTCGCCGAGCAGGTGGTCGGGATCGAAGAGCCGGAAGGCCAGGCCCACGACGCTGGCGATGGGCGCCAGGGTGATCCAGCGCTTCTCGAAGTTCAGCCTGAGGCCGAGGACCTCCTCGCCGTCGACCAGTTGCTTGCACACCACCCCGGTGTCGGGGAGGGCCGTGGCATCGCTGCCGGCCCGCGGGCCGGTCAGGCCGAAGCAGGGGATCTCGCGGCCGTCGGCCAGGCGCGGCAGGTAGTGGTCCTTCTGCTGCTCGGTGCCGTACTTGAGCAGCAGCTCGCCCGGCCCCAGGGAGTTGGGCACGCCCACGGTGACCATCAGCGTCTCGCTGATCGAGAGCTTCTGCAGCACCAGGGACTGGGCCTTGGCCGAGAAGCCCAGGCCGCCGTAGGCCTTGGGGATGATCATGCCGAAGAAGCCTTCCTGCTTCAGGTAGTCCCAGAGCTCCTGGGGCAGGTCGGCGCG
>JAWWBV010000403.1:0-3056 GCA_033720795.1 Halomonas sp.
AGGGCCCGTCCGGCGAGGACGAGCGCTACCGTCAGGCGCGACACGACGACGATCGCTACCGGGATCGCGCGCATGACCGCGACGTCGATCGCGATCATGACGACTGGGGGGATCGGCGCCTGCGCATCGACGAGGACGACATCCGCGATATCTTCCATCGCCGTCGCGACTATCTCCACTACGACGAGCGCGACCGCCTGCCGCCCGGCATCCGCATGAACCTGGAACGCGGCAAGCCCCTGCCGCCGGGGATCGCCAAGAACTTCGACCCGCGCCTGCGCCGCGAGCTGCCGCACTACGAGGGGTACGAGTGGCGCCGCGTGGGTGCCGATGCCGTGCTGGTCGATATCACCAACGACATCATCCACGAGGTGATTCACGACATCCTGCGCTGAGCGACGCGCGCCGGCGACGAGGCGCCAGCGGGAGAGGGGGAGTAGAGGAGGACGGTCATGCTGGAGCCCCTGGAGGTCAGCCAGGTGTATCGACGCTGTGCCATCGAGGCGTTCGCCTTCGAGATCACCAGCGAGCTCGAGTCGCTGGACCTGCTGAGCGGGCATGAGCGGGCCCGGGACGCGCTGAATTTCGGCACCGCGATGCGCAGCGACGGCTTCAACCTCTTCGTGCTGGGCACCCCCGGGCACGACCGGGAGAGCCTGGTGGGGCGCTTTCTGGCCGAGCAGGCCCAGCGCGGCCCGGCGCCCGGCGACTGGTGCTATCGCTACAACTTCGAGGACCCCTCCGTGCCGCTGGCGCTATCGCTGCCGGCGGGCATGGGGCGCGCGCTGCGCGAGGACCTGGACGGCCTGATCGAGGAGCTGCGCAGCGCCATTCCCGCGGTCTTCGAGAGCGAGGAGTACCAGAATCGCCTCCATGAGCTGAAGCAGGCCATGAGCGAGCGGCAGCGCGATGCCGTCGAGGCCGTGCGCCGCGAGGCCCGGGAGCACGGCATCCTGCTGCTCTCCACCCCCAACGGCTTCACCTTCGCGCCGGCCTCGGGCGACAAGATGATGGCGCCGGAGGCCTTCGAGAAGCTGCCGCCCGAGGAGCGCGAGCGCATCGAGCAGAAGGTCGAGGAGCTCCAGCGTACGCTCACCCAGGCGATCCGCCAGATGCCGCGCCTCGCCAAGCAGCTTCGCCAGCAGGCCAACGACCTCAACGCGGAGATGCTCGAATCGGCCATCGGCGCGCCGCTGGACGAGCTCAGGGAGCGCTACGCCGAGCAGCCGGGCGTGATCACCCACTTCGACGCGATCCGCGAGGCGATCCTCTTCAATGCCGACTCCTTCATCGACGAGGATGCCGACATCCCGGCGGAGGCGGTGTTCAGCCGCTTCCAGATCAACCTGCTGGTGGACAACGCCGAGGCCCAGGGGGCGCCCGTGGTCCATCAGGACCTGCCCACGCACCAGCACCTGGTGGGGCGCATCGAGCACCAGGTGCACAACGGCACCCTGATCACCGATTTCCTGCTGATCCGCCCCGGCGCCCTGCATCGCGCCAACGGCGGCTACCTGGTGCTGGACGTGCGCGGCGTGCTCACCCAGCCGGGCGCCTGGGAGACCCTCAAGCGGGTGCTGCGGGCCGGCGAGATCCGCACCGAGTCCCTCGAGCAGGCCTACGGCCTGATCAGCACCGTGACCCTGGAGCCGCAGCCGATCCCGCTGGACATCAAGATCGTGCTGCTCGGCGACCGGCTGCTCTACTACCTGCTCTGCGAGCACGACCCGGAGTTCCTGGAGCTCTTCAAGGTGCAGGCCGACCTCGAGGACGCGCTCGATCGCGACCCCGAGCACGAGGCCTTCTACGCCCGCATGGTGGCGACCCTGGCACGCACCGCGGCGCTGCGGCCCCTGGATCGCGGGGGGGTGGCCGCGGTGGTCGAACGCGCCAGCCGCCTGGCCGACGACCAGCGCAAGCTCTCGGCCCGCCACCGCGACCTCCACGACCTGCTGCTCGAAGCCGACCACTGGGCCGGCCAGGAGGACGCCCGGGTGATCGGCCGGGCCCATGTCGAGCGGGCGGTGGCGCAGCAGCTCTGGCGGGCGGGACGCCTGCGCGAGCGCAGCCACGAGCTCTTCACCCGCGGCACCCTGATGGTCGCCACCGAGGGGCGCGTGGTCGGCCAGGTCAACGGCCTCTCGGTGATGCAGCTGGGCGAGATGGCCTTCGGCCAGCCCTCGCGCATCACCGCCACGGCGCGTCCCGGCGAGGGCCGGGTGGTCGATATCGAGCGTGAGGCGCGCACCGGCGGGCGGATCCATGCCAAGGCGGTGATGATCCTCTCCCGCTACCTGGCCAGCCGTTTCGCCGCCCTGGCGCCGCTGTCGCTCTCGGCGAGCCTCGCCTTCGAGCAGTCCTATGGCGGCATCGAGGGCGACAGCGCCTCGGTGGCCGAGGTCTGCGCCCTGGTCTCGGCCATCGCCGGGGTGGGGCTCGACCAGGCCTTCGCCGTGACCGGCTCCATCGACCAGCACGGCCGGGTCCAGGCGGTGGGCGGGGTGAACGAGAAGATCGAGGGCTTCTTCGACGTCTGCCGCTCTCGCGGCCCGCTCTCGGGCCAGGCGGTGATCCTGCCCCGCACCAACGTCGAGCACCTGATGCTCAAGGGCGAGGTGCGCGAGGCCATCGAACGGGGGCAGTTCCGGGTCTTCGCGATCTCCCGGGTGGACGAGGCCCTGTCGCTGCTCACCGGCCTGCCCATCGGCGAGGCCGACGGCGAGGGGCGCTTTCCCGAGGGTAGCCTCGAGGCGCGGGTGGCCGAGCGGCTGGCGCAGTTCCGCGAGGCGGTGACGCAGGCCCGGCGGGCGGAGCGTGGCCTCGCCGACGGCGAGACCGGGGAGGAGGGCGACGGGGAGGACGACGACGATGCAACCTGACGAGGCCGAGCCGCCCCTCGCGGGCGAGCCGGGCGCCGGGGCGGCCGGCAGGGACGTCCGGGTCGTGCGGGTCCTGACCCTGCTCGATGCCTCGCGCCACAGCCTGGCAGCCCTCGCCGCCGCGGTGGAGCTCGCGACGGCGCGCCACGCGGAGCTGGTGGCGCTGTTCGTCGAGGA
>JAWWBV010000404.1:0-3044 GCA_033720795.1 Halomonas sp.
GGCTTCCCTGTCAGCTTGACGGTGGGATTGACCAGGCCGTAGATGAGGTCGACCAGGGTGTTGGTGATCACGAAGATCAGCCCCACGATCATCAGGTAGGTCACGATCAGCGGGACGTCGGAGCGCTGGATGGCGTTGAGGAACATCAGCCCCATGCCCGGCCACTGGAAGACCGTCTCGGTGAGGATGGTGTAGGCCACCAGGGTGCCGATCTGCACCCCGCCCACGGTGATCACCGGCAGCATGGTGTTCTTCAGCGCATGGATGAAGTAGATGCGGCGCAGCGAGATGCCCTTGGCGCGGGCGAACTTCACGTACTCGGACTGCAGCACCTCGAGCATCTCGGCGCGGATCAGGCGGATGAACAGCGGCAGCATGATCGAGGCCAGCGAGACCGCCGGCAGCACCAGGTAGGTCAGCCCGGTCAGCGAGGCGAAGTTGGTGTCCCAGGTGCCGAAGACGTTGACCGGGTCGCCGCGCCCGTAGGCCGGCATGCCGCCGTCGGTGGAGAGCGCCTCATTGAGCCAGGCGCCCCAGCCGGTATCGGCGGGGAAGGGCGAGACGCTCACCCCGATGGCAAAGATCTGTATGAGCACGATGGCGGTGAGGAAGACCGGGATCGAGATGCCGACGATCGACACCCCCATGAAGAAGCGCGACAGCCAGGCCCGGGGCCGGATGGCGCTGTACACGCCGATCGGGACCGACAGCGCGATGATCAGGAAGGTACTGGCCGCCACCAGCTCCAGCGTCGCCGGCAGGTGGCGCATGATGACCTCGGTGGTCGGCTGGTTGAAGGTGTAGGAGTAGCCGAAGTCGAACTGGACGGCGTTCCCGGCGAACCGCAGGTACTGGACCAGGAAGGGGTCGTTGAGCCCCAGCTCCTCGCGCAGGGCCTCGCGTTCGCTCTCGGGCACCGACTGGCCGACCATCTGCTGGATGGGGTCGCCCAGGTTGTCCTGGATGGCGAAGGCGATGATGCTGATGACGAACATCACCAGCAGGGCATGGTAGAGGCGCTTGATCAGGAAGGCGATCATGGCTGGCGTCCCGTGTGCAACACGCGGTGACGCACTCGAGCATCGAGCGCGTCACAGGGGTCAGGGTTTCGAAGGGCCGGCCCGCGAGGGGCCGGCGCGCGGCGGGCTTACTCGTCGGTGATGACCAGGTCCCCGAGGTAGGGGAAGTTCATCACGTTGAGGATCGGCTCGATGTCGACGTTGGCGGCCGAGGCCCAGGCCAGGTCCTGCCAGTGCAGCGGCACGAAGGCGGCATCGTCGTAGAGCGCCTGCTCGACCTGCTGGAGCATCTCGGCACGCTTCTCGAGGTCGACCTCGAGGTTGGCCTCGGCGACCAGCTGGTCGAGCTCCGGGTTGCAGTAGTTGCCGGCGTTGTACTGGCCGGCCCCGGTGTCGGCGTCCGGGCAGGCGGTCAGGTACTCGTGGAAGTTGGCCGAGTCCTCGGTATCGGCGTGCCAGCCGATCATCATCATGTCGGCGACGCGATCGTCGAACTCGCCCCAGTACTGGGCCTTGGGCAGCGTCTTGAGATCCACGGTGACGTTGATGCGCGCCAGCATGGCGGCGACCGCCTGGGCGATCTTGGCGTCGTTCACGTAGCGGTTGTTGGGCGCCATCATGGTGATCTCGAAGCCGTCCGCGAAGCCGGCGTCGGCCATCAGCTGCTTGGCCTTCTCCAGGTCATAGCGCGGCTCGAGGCTCTCGACATGGCCGGCGTAGCCTTCCGGCGAGAACTGGGCGGCCGGGGTGGCGAAGCCCTTCATCAGGCGGTCGGCGATGCCTTCCTGGTTGATGGCGTAGGCGAAGGCCTGGCGCACCCGCGGGTCCTGGAAGGCCTCGACGCGCTCCTGGTTCATGTGGAAGAGGATGATGCGGGTACCCGACATGGTCACCAGCTGGACGTCCTCGTCCTCGCGCACCCGCTCCAGGTCGTTGGGCGGCACCGGGGCGATGAAGTCGACGTCGCCGGAGAGCAGGGCGGCCACGCGGGTGGCGTTCTCGCTGATCGGGGTCATGACGATCTCGTCGACGTTGCCCGGGGAGTCCTCGTCCCAGTAGTCATCGAAGCGCTCGAAGGCGATGCGCACGCCCTGCTGGCGTTCGGTGACCACGTAGGGGCCGGTGCCGGAGAGATGGCTCGAGGCGAAGGAGTTGCCGTTCTTGACGATCTCGTCCTTGGGGTCGCCGTCCTCGTCGGTGCCGCTGTAGAAGGCGCTGTCCATCGGGAAGACGTAGGTGGCGAGGTTCAGCAGCAGCGGGTAGGGCTTGGTGGTGGTGATCTCCACCGTGGTGTCGTCGACGGCGGTGACGCTCGCGATCGGCTCGAAGATCGCCTTGAAGTCCGGGCTGCGCTTGAGACGCTCGATGGTCCAGACCACGTCCTCGGCGGTGAAGGCGTTGCCGCTGTGGAAGGTCACGTCATCGCGCAGGGTCATGCGCATGGTGGTGTCGTCCACCTGCTCCCAGTCGGTGGCCAGGCGCGGTTCGAAGGAGAGATCCTTATTCCAGCGCACCAGCGGATCGAAGGTCATGTGGGAGAGCTGGAGGATGCCGCCGGAGAGCTGCTCGTGGATATCCAGCGAGACCGGGTCGGCGTCGTAGGCCATGCGCAGGCTGGTCTCGGCGCTGGCCACGGAGGGCAGCACGGCGGTGGTCATGGCGGCGCCGATCACGCTCGCCAGCAGGGTCTTCTTGAGAGTCATGTGTCGTTCCATGCCGGGTGACTTGTTATTGGTGTCATGACCGTTCGGGTCCAGCCCACAACATAGAGAGCCCGGCGGCCCCTGCCCAATCGAAATTTTGACAGGCGCCATGCGCCCGGCGAATGAGGCCGCCGGGCGAACGACGCCTCAGTCCTCGCTGGCCGGCGTCAGGCGGCCGATGTGGTAGAGGGTCGCGACCTGGTCGAGCCCCGAGACGCTGCACTCCAGGTCGGTGACGTGGCCGTCGCTCAGTCCGTAGACCCAGCCGTGCACGGCCAGCGGCTGGCCGCGCTGCCAGGCGCGCTGGATGATCTTGGTGCGA
>JAWWBV010000405.1:0-3044 GCA_033720795.1 Halomonas sp.
CCGCGATGCCGCGGCCCTGGCCTGGGTGCCGGTGGCGCTGGACCTGAGGCTGCCGCTGCTGGGCATCTGCCGGGGCTTCCAGGAGCTCAACGTGGCCTTCGGCGGCAGCCTCCACCAGGCGGTGCAGAAGGTCCCGGGCAGACTCGACCACCGCGAGCCGGACGGCGACCGCGAGACCCAGTACGCCCCCTGCCACGACCTGGAGATCCTCCCGGGTGGGCGCCTCGCGGCGCTCTATCCCGAGCGGCACGCCCGGGTGAACTCCCTGCACCAGCAGGGCATCGCGCGACTCGGCGAGGGCCTCACCGCCGAGGCCGTGGCGCCGGACGGCCTGATCGAGGCCATCTCGGTCACCGACGCGCCGGCCTTCACCCTGGCGGTGCAGTGGCACCCCGAGTGGCGTCCCCGCGAGCATCCGCTCTACGACGTCCTGTTCACCGCCTTCGCCGGGGCCTGTGCGCAGCGCCAGGCCCGCCCCGAGCACCCGCCGGCCTGAGGGGCCGCGACAACGGAGACGCATCATGCAGACTCAAGCGTGTCAGGCCCTGGATCGGGCCCACCACCTGCACCCCTTCACCGACTTCCAGGCGCTGGGCGAGGAGGGGTGTCGCGTCATCACCCGGGCCGACGGCGTCTATATCCACGACAGCGAGGGGCATCGCATCCTCGACGGCATGGCCGGCCTGTGGTGCGTGAACCTCGGCTATGGCCGCCGCGAGCTGGTCGAGGCGGCCACGGCGCAGATGACCGAGCTGCCCTACTACAACACCTTCTTCAAGACGACCCATCCACCGGTCGCCCGCCTCGCCGAGAAGCTCTGCGCGTTGGCGCCGGACCATATCAACCACGTCTTCTTCACCGGCTCCGGCTCCGAGGCCAACGACACCGTGCTGCGCATGGTGCGTCGCTACTGGGCGCTGAAGGGCAAGCCCGAGAAGCAGTGGATCATCGGTCGCGAGAACGGCTATCACGGCTCCACCGTGGCGGGCATGAGCCTGGGCGGCATGGCGCCGATGCACGACCAGGGCGGCCCCTGCGTGCCCGGCATCACCCACGTGCGCCAGCCCTACTGGTTCGGCGAAGGGCGGGATCAGTCTCCGGAGGCCTTCGGGCGCGCCTGCGCCGCGGCGCTGGAGGAGCGGATCCTCGAGCTCGGCGAAGATCGAGTGGCGGCCTTTATCGCCGAGCCCGTGCAGGGCGCCGGCGGCGCCATCATGCCGCCGGCGAGCTACTGGCCGGCGGTCAAGGCGGTGCTCGCCAAGTACGACATCCTGCTGGTCGCCGACGAGGTGATCTGCGGCTTCGGGCGCCTCGGCGAGTGGTTCGGCAGCCAGCACTTCGGCCTCGAGCCGGACCTGATGCCGATCGCCAAGGGGCTCTCCTCGGGCTATCTGCCGATCGGCGGCGTGCTGGTGGGCGATCGCGTGGCAAAGACCCTGATCGAGGAGGGGGGCGAGTTCTTCCACGGCTTCACCTACTCGGGGCACCCGACCTGCGCGGCCGTGGCGCTCAGGAACCTGGAGCTGCTGGAGGCCGAGGGCGTCGTCGAGCGGGTCCGCGACGACCTGGGCCCCTACCTGGCCGAGCGCTGGGCCGAGCTCGACGACCATCCCCTGGTCGGCGAGGCGCGCTCGCTGGGCCTGATGGGCGCGCTGGAGCTGGTCGACCCGGCCACCGGCGAGCGCTTCGACAAGGCCCTGTCGGCCGGCAACCTGTGCCGCGACGTCTGCTTCGCCACGGGGCTGGTGATGCGCTCGGTGGGCGATACCATGATCATCGCCCCGCCGCTGGTGATCACCCGCGACGAGATCGACGAACTGGTGCGCCTGGCGCGCCGGGCCCTGGACGAGACCGCTCGCCGCCTGACCGACCAAGACGCCGCGGCACCGACCGCGGCCGACCAAGAAGAGGAGATTCGCGCATGAGCCATGATCGTCATCCGACGTCCCGCGAGGAGTGGCAGGCGCTGGCCGCCGAGCTGTGCGGCAAGCGCGGCCTCGAGACCCGCGCCTATATCGACGACGCCTTCGTCGAGGCCCAGAGCGGCGCGACCCTGGCCACCGTCAACCCGGCCACCGGCGAGACACTGGCCGAGGTGGCGAGCTGCGACGCCGCCGATGCCGAGGTCGCCGTGGCGGCCGCCCGGGCCGCCGTCGACGGCGGCGCCTGGTCGCGCCTCGCCCCGGGCAAGCGCAAGGCCGTGCTGCTCAGGCTGGCCGACCTGATGGCGGCCCACAGGCACGAGCTGGCGCTGCTCGACACCCTCGACATGGGCAAGCCGATCTCGAGCGCGCTGGGCGATCTGGCCGGCGCCATCGGCTGCCTGCGCTACCAGGCCGAGTGCATCGACAAGCTCTACGGCGAGGTCGCGCCCACCGGCGAGGAGGCCCTGGCGCTGGTGCTGCGCGAGCCGCTCGGCGTGGTCGCCGCCATCGTGCCCTGGAACTTCCCGCTGATGATGACCGCCTGGAAGATCGCCCCGGCGCTCGCCGCCGGCAACAGCGTCATCCTCAAGCCCTCGGAGAAGTCGCCGCTCTCGGCGCTGCGCCTGGCGAGCCTGGCCCGGGAGGCGGGCCTGCCCCGCGGCGTCTTCCAGGTGCTGCCGGGCTACGGGCACACCGTGGGCAAGGCGCTGGCGCTCTCCATGGGGGTCGACTGCCTGGCCTTCACCGGCTCCACCGGGGTCGGCAAGCAGCTGATGCAGTACGCCGGCCAGTCCAACCTCAAGAAGGTCTACCTGGAGTGCGGCGGCAAGAGCCCCAACCTCGTCTTCGCCGACTGCAAGGATCTCGACCGGGTGGCCGAGCACGCCGCCGCGGCGATCTTCCACAACCAGGGCGAGGTGTGCATCGCCGGCTCCCGGCTGCTGGTCGAGAACACGATCCGCGAGGCCTTCGTCGAGAAGGTGCTGGCCGCCGCCGAGCGCATGCAGCCCGGCGACCCGCTCGATCCTTCGAGCTTCATGGGCGCCATGGTCGACCGGGCCCAGTACGAGCGGGTGCTCGACTACATCCGCCGCGGCGTGGAGGAGGGCGCGACCCTGC
>JAWWBV010000406.1:0-3040 GCA_033720795.1 Halomonas sp.
GGCCAGGGCGAGGAGGATCATCAGCTGGGTGCCGAAGCCTTCGGAGGCGCCGAACAGCTCATGCAGGCCGAAGCTGACCTGGGTGGCCAGGAAGCCGATGGGGCCCACGGTGCCGGCGACCACGGCGATCACGCAGCAGGCATCGACCACGCTGCCGAACCAGCCCTTCATGATCCGCTCGCCGAGCACCGGGGTGAGCAGGGTGCGCGGCTGCAGCGGCTGGCCCTTCACGTAGTGGGCGTGGGCGAGCACCACGGCGGTGAGGGTGCCGAGCACGGCCCAGGCCAGGAAGCCCCAGTGCATGAACGACTGGGCGAGGGCCCCGGCGACCGCTTCCGGCGTGCCGGCCTCGGTGTCGAAGGCGGGCGGGGTGACCACGAAGTGGTAGATCGGCTCACCCGCGGCGAAGAAGACGCCACCGCCGGCCAGCAGGGTGCACATGATCATCGACAGCCACTTGAAGGTGCTGATCTGGGGCGCGTCGAGGTTACCCACCCGGGCCTGGCCGGCGGGGGAGATGGCCACGCCGATGCCGACCAGGAAGGTCAGCAGCAGCAGCAGCTGGAAATAGGTGCCCAGCGTGGCGGCCGTCCAGGCGAAACCGCTGGCGATGCCGTCGGCCACGCCCTGGATGTCGTACAGCGAGAGGCCGACGAAGGCGATGATGAAGCCGATGGTCAGCAGCAGCACGAGAGGATCGCCGAGCCGCGACATGAGTCCCGTCCGAGCCGTGGCGGCGGTTTGATCATTCTGGGGCATGGGGGGAGATGCTCTAGTTTGGAAGGATTTTCGGCGTTTCCAAGACGCAACGCCGACTAGAGCGCCCAAAGTCTACCACATCGGCGTCCCAATTTTAAGGGCGCGGCGGGTTGGCCTGGCGTTCGAAACTGGCCCAGACGCTCGATGTCGGCGCCGGCGGTTGATCTTGGTGCCATCGGCGCAAGGCCCGAACCGGTGCGCCGGCTCGGGCCTCGGGCGTGACGCCGGGTAGTCGCATGACGTCGGGCGACGCGGATCAGTAGGCGCCTTCGCTGTAGGTCAGCTCATAGCTGTGGCTGTAGATCTCGAGGATGTTCCCGAACGGGTCCTCCATGTAGATCATGCGGTAGGGCTTCTCGCCGGGATAGTAGTAGCGCGGCTTCGCCATGCGCTTCTTGCCGCCCGCGGCGACGATGCGCTCGGCCAGCCCCTCGACGTCGGGGTCCTGCACGCAGAAATGGAAGACGCCGGTCTTCCAGTACTCGAAGTTGTTCTCCGGGGCTTCGGCGTCCTTGAACTCGAACAGCTCGACGCCGATCCGGTCGCCGGTCGAGAGGTGCGCGATGCGAAAGCGGTCCCAGCCGCTGCCGAACACGTCGGTGCACATCTCGCCGATGGCGCTGTCGTCCTCGACGACCTCGGACGGCGCCATGATCAGGTACCAGCCCATCACCTCGGTGTAGAAGGCCACGGCCCGGTCCAGGTCCGGCACCGAGATGCCGATGTGGGAGAAGTTTCTCGGGTAGGCGTTGCTCATGATGTCCGCTCCGTTCGTATGGTGGATGGCGGCAGTGTACGAAGTCCTGATAATCACTTAAAATTATCATTCATCATCTTTATGAGTCCGATGTGTAATGATCAACCCGAACTGGCTGCAGACCTTCTGCACCCTGGTGGAGGTGGGGCACTTCACCCGCAGCGCCGAGCGGCTGCACATGACCCAGTCCGGCGTCAGCCAGCAGGTGCGCAAGCTGGAGGAGCAGCTGGGGTGCGCGCTGCTGGTGCGCCAAGGCAAGCGGTTCACGCTCACCGACGCCGGGGAGCGCCTCTATCGGGAGGGGCGCCAGCTCGTGATGGCGCTCGGCAACCTCGAGCAGCGGGTCGCGGCGGATCCCGCCTGGGAGGGGCTCGTGCGGGTGATGTCCCCCGGCAGTGTCGGCCTCAAGCTCTATCGCCGCCTGCTGGCCCTGCAGCGCCGCCACCCCGCCCTGGTGATCGACTACCGCTTCGCCCCCAATGCCGATGTGGAGCGCGCCGTGGCCGCTGGCAGTGTCGATATCGGCTTCATGACGGCGCGCTCGTCGCTTGAGGACGTCGGCGTCAGGCCGGTGGCCCGTGAGCCACTACTGCTGGTCACGCCCGCCGCGGTGGTCGAGCCCGACTGGGCGACGCTGTGCGACCTGGGCTTCATCGACCATCCCGACGGCGCCCACCACGCCGGCCTGCTGCTGGGCGCCAACTACGTCGAGTTCGAGCACATTCAGCAGCTCCAGAGGGCGGGGTTCTCCAACCAGATCAACCTGATTCTCGAGCCCGTGAGCCTCGGCCTGGGGTTCACCGTACTGCCGGCCCACGCGGTCGAGGCCTTCGAGCATCCCGCGCACGTCAGGGTCCATCCGCTGGCGCACCCGGTCAGCGAGACCCTCTATCTGGCCGCGCATCGTCGCAAGGCGATGCCGAATCGCGTGGCGACGGTGGTGGACGAGGCCCTGGCGCAGCTCTAGCGGGGCCGCTCCGAGCGGGCGAGGCCCTGGCGGCGAGACCCTCTCGCCCCGGGCCGGCGTGGAATCAGATCCAGCGCGGGTCGGCGGTGAACGCGACGGTGAACCAGCGTCGCTGGGGCGGGATGCTCAGCCCCGCCGCGATCGCCGCGCGGATCTCGTCGAGTTCGACCATGCCGCGCTCGGCGGCGAAGTCCGGCCGGGTGACCACATGGATCTCGATGAAGTGGCCGCGCCCCACCTTGGCGACGTGGCTGTGGTAGTCCAGCAGCCCCTCGCGGCGCATCACCGGCGCCATGGCGGCGTGCACCTCGCGGTCGACGTCCCGCGGCGCGATCAGCAGCACCTCCTTCATCGCCCGGCGCACGATGCCGAGCGGCACCGGCAGGAAGCCCAGGGTGAGCAGCGCCAGCAGCAGTGAATCGACGTAGGGCGTGAGGTGGGCATAGGCGGTGCGCTCGAGGAGCAGCGCGATCACGAAGGCCACCAGCAGGGCGCCGGTGATCAGCGCCGCCATCAGCCAGCCGTGCATGTCGATGCGCACGAACTCCGAGCCCACC
>JAWWBV010000407.1:0-3033 GCA_033720795.1 Halomonas sp.
CACGTAGTGCACGTGGCTGTCGATGAAGCCGGGCACGATCAGCTTGCCGCGATGGTCGTCCACCTCGAGGCCCTCGGGCAGCTCGGGGGCCAGCCGCGCCCAGGTGTCCAGCGCGCGGATGCGGCCGTTCTCGATCCACAGGGCGCCATCCTCGAGATGGCGCACGCTTTCCGAGGCGGGGGTATCGCCCTCACCGGGGTCGGCATCGAAGCTCAGCAGGTCGGCGCGCAGCACGCGCGAGTCATTGTGGGTCATCTCGTCAGGCTCTTCTGTGCCGGGGGTTGTCGGGGCCGATCCGGGGCAGGCCCCGAAGTGTCGGACCATCGAGGAGGCGCTGTGAATACTTCCATGTACGCTACCGACGCCTTCCTTGGCGTAGGACCTCCTCTTCAGCCTGCCCTCGCCGCCCTTGGGTGTGTATCTACTGCTGGGGAATCGTTGTCAGTACGTTGCGCAGCTCGGCCGGGTCGAGGCCGCGCTGATCGGGGCGCGCCTCGCCGCCCATCAGCGGCAGCAGCTCGGCGACGGCGGCCAGCGCGATGGCGTAGGGCGTCTTGTCGCCGCCCGTGCCGCCGGCGGCCGTGCCGATGGGGCAGCGCACCCGGGCGAGCGCCGCCTCGTCGTGGCCGGCCTCGCCCAGCCGGCGGCGAAAGCTCGCCCACTTGCTGCGCGAGCCGATCAGCCCGAGCGATCCCGTGTCGCCGCGGGCGAGCAGGGCGTCCACCAGGGCGCGGTCCTCGGCGTGATCGTGGGTCAGCACCAGGGCGTGGGCCCCGGGCGGCAGGGCGGCCACGGCCGCGGCGGGGTCGGGCGCCGGGCGGCATTCGAGCCGCGGCGTCTCGGCGGCCCAGTCGGGGAAGGCGCCTTCGCGGCTGTCGTGCCACAGCAGCCGCCAGGGCAGCGGGGCGGCCAGGCGCACCAGTGCCTGGCCCACGTGGCCGGCGCCGAAGATCGCCAGGGTCGCGGCGCTGCCGGGGAAGACCTCGAGCAGCACGTTGACGAAGCCGCCGCAGCACTGGCCGCTGCGCCCGCCCAGGGAGAAGGCCTCCAGGCTCATGCCGGCCTCGACGCGACCGGCGACGCCGGCGAGGCGTCCCCGGGCGGCCTCGATGGTCTGCCACTCGAAGGTGCCGCCGCCCAGGGTGTCATAGACGGCGTCCTCCGTGATCACCATGCGTGCGCCGGGCTCCCGGGGGGTGGAGCCGGCGCTGGTGACCTGGGTCGCCAGCACGTGGGGTCGCCCCTCGCGCTGCAGGCGATGCAGGGCGGCGTGCCAGGGCTCCGGTCGGGTGTCCGCGGCGCTCATGCGGGCTCCTCCCGGCCCACCGGCCGCGCTTCGTGGCGGGTGCGCAGCGCCTCGGCGGCCATCAGCACCCGCTCCGGGGTGGCCGGGGTGTCGAGCGCCGGGCTGACCCGGTAGTCGGCGAGGCTCGCCAGGGCGTCGCGCAGCGCCGACCACACCGAGATCGCCAGCATGAAGGGCGGCTCGCCCACCGCCTTGGAGCGGTAGATGCTGGCCTGGGAGTTGGGGTGCCCCTCGAGCAGCGCGACGTTGAAGGTCTCGGGCAGGTCGCCGAAGGCCGGGATCTTGTAGGTGGCCGGGCCGTCGGTGACCAGTCGGCCGGCGTCGTTCCACTTGAGCTCCTCGCTGGTCAGCCAGCCCATGCCCTGGACGAAGGCGCCCTCGATCTGGCCGATGTCGATGGCCGGGTTCAGGGAGTCGCCGACGTCGTGGAGGATGTCGGCGCGTCTGACCCGGTACTCGCCGGAGAGGGTGTCGACCTCCACCTCGGCCACCGCCGCCCCGTAGGCGTAGTAGTAGAAGGGGCGGCCGCGGCCGGCGGCGCGATCGTAGTGGATCAGCGGCGTGGCGTAGAAGCCCTTCTCGGAGAGCGAGACCCGCCCCAGGTAGGCCGCCTGGACGAGCTCGCCCCAGGGGATGCGCCGCTCGGCCTCGCCGATGCCGGCCACCAGCTGGCCGTCTTCCAGGCGCATGCTCTCGCGGTCGAGCCCGCCCGCCTCGCGGTCGAAGTGGCCCGCGGCGAAGTCGAACAGCCGCTCGCGCAGTTTGACGGCGGCGTCCCGGGCGGCCTGGCCGTTCAGATCGGCGCCGCTGGAGGCGGCGGTGGGCGAGGTGTTGGGCACCTTGTCGGTGCGGGTGGCGCTGATGCGCACCCGCTCGAGGTCGAGGCCGAGCTCCCGGGCCACCACCTGGCACACCTTGGTGTGCAGGCCCTGGCCCATCTCGGTGCCGCCGTGGTTGATCATCACGCTGCCGTCGGTGTAGACGAGCAGCAGGGCGCCGGCCTGGTTGAGGTGCTGCACGGTGAAGGAGATGCCGAACTTCACCGGCGTCAGGGCGAGGCCCCGCTTGATGATCGCGCTTCGCGCGTTGAAGGCGGTGATCTCGCGCCGGCGCGCCCAGTAGTCGCTGCTCCCCTCGAGCCGGGACACGATGTCCTGCAGCAGCGAGAGCTGCTCGACCCGCTGGCCGTAGTGGGTCACGTCGCGGGGCGTGCCGTCCGGGTCGGTGGCGCGATAGAGGTTGCGCTTGCGGATGGTCAGCGGGTCCTCGCCGAGGTGGCGGGCGATGTCGTCCATGGCCCGCTCGATGATCATCATGCCCTGGGGGCCGCCGAAGCCGCGAAAGGCGGTGTTGGAGGCGGTGTGGGTGCGGGCGCGCTTCCCGGTGACCCGGGCGGCGCCCAGCGAGTAGGCGTTGTCGGCGTGGAACATGGCCCGATCGACGATGGCATCGGACAGGTCGGGCGAGTAGCCGCAGTCGCCGATCACCGTGATCTCGCCGCCGGTCAGCACGCCCTGCTCGTCGACGCCGAGCCGGTAGCGGTTGTGGAAGGGGTGGCGCTTGCCGGTGGCGCGGGTGTCCTCGGCCCGGGGCAGGCGCACCTTGGTGGCCCGGCCGGTGCGCCGGGCGACGAGGGCGGTGATGCAGGCCCAGGGCGAGGCCTGGGTCTCCTTGCCACCGAAGCCCCCGCCCATGCGCCGGGTCTCCATGGTCACCGCGTGGAAGGG
>JAWWBV010000408.1:0-3023 GCA_033720795.1 Halomonas sp.
CCGGCCACGAAGCGACGGTTGTAGAACTCGACCTGGTTCTTCTTCTCGGCGCCCCACTGGCGGTTGTGGAACACCACCGCGGTCACCGGGATGTTGTGACGCACCGCGGTCATGGTCTCCATCAGGCTCATGCCCCAGGCGCCGTCGCCGGCGTAGGCGATCGCCGGACGCTCCGGCGCGGCCACCTTGGCGCCCATGATGGTCGGCAGCGCGTAGCCGCAGTTGCCGAAGCTCATCGGCGCGAAGAAGCTGCGCGGCTTGTCGAAGCGCAGGTAGCTGTGCGCCACGGCGTTGATGTTGCCGATGTCGGTGGAGACCATCGCGTCCTCGGGCATGGCCTTCTCGAGCTCACGCAGCACCTGGCGCGGGTGCAGGTACTCGCCGCCGGAGAACGGGGTCTCGCCCTGGGCTTCGTCGATGGCGTCGAGGCTGAACGGGTCCTTCTCGTGGGTCCACTCGTCGAGCTCGCGCTCCCAGGCGTCCTTCTCGCTGGCGATCTGCTCGGCACGCTGGGCCTTGGTGGCGTCGCACTTGAGCTCGCGGCTGGCCAGCCGCTCGGTGATCGCCTCGGCGGCGTCCTTGGCGTCGCCGCAGATGCCCACCGCGATCTTCTTCACCAGCCCCAGCATCTTGTGGTCGGCGTCGATCTGGATGATCTTGGCGTCCTTCGGCCAGTAGTCCAGGCCGTGCTGCGGCAGGGTGCCGAACGGCCCCAGGCGAGTGCCCAGCGCCACCACCACGTCGGCCTGGGCGATCAGCTTCATGCCGGCCTTGGAACCCTGGTAGCCCAGCGGGCCGCACCACAGCGGGTGGCTGGCCGGGAAGGAGTCGTTGTGCTGGTAGCTGTTGACCACCGGCGCGCCCAGCCGCTCGGCCAGCGCCTTGCAGGCGTCGACGCCGTCGGCCATCACCACGCCGCCGCCGGAGACGATCACCGGGAACTCGGCGTTGGCCAGCAGCTCGGCCGCCTCATTGAGGGTCCTGGTGCCGCCCGGGCCGCGGTCGAGGCGCGCCGGCTCCGGGATCTCGCATTCGATCTCGCCGTAGAAGTAGTCGCGCGGGATGTTGAGCTGGGTCGGGCCCATCTCGGACATCGCCCGGTCGAAGCAGCGGCCGGTGTACTCGGCCATGCGCGCCGGGTGGGTCACGTGGCCCTGGTACTTGGTGAACTCCTGGAACATCGGCAGCTGATGGCACTCCTGGAAGCCGCCCAGGCCGATGCCGGTGGTGCCGGTCTCGGGGGTGACGATGACCACCGGGGTGTGCGCCCAGTAGGCCGCGGCGATGCCGGTCACGGCGTTGGAGATGCCGGGGCCGTTCTGGCCGATCACCGTGCCGTGGCGGCCGGAGACGCGGGCATAGCCGTCGGCCATGTGCGCCGCGCCCTGCTCGTGGACCACCGGGATCAGGCGGATGCCGGCCGGGGCGAAGATGTCCATGGCATCCATGAAGGCCGAGCCCATGATGCCGAACATGTCGGTCACCCCGTTGGCGACCAGGGTCTCCACGAAGGCCTCCGAGGGCGTCATCGTCTGCTTGCCTTTCACGACCTGGCGGGTGTCTGCGGTGTCTTGGGTGCTCATGGGAACCTCCATGGGAGCGCTGGGTGTCGGATCTGGCGTCGGCGCCATCTCGTTGTTGTGTAGATATCGATGCTTTTTTTGATACGAAGGGTTCCGATATCTGGAACCTGATTAAACGTAGCGCTCCACCGGTGGCTCGTCAACAAAATTCCATAAAACGGTACAAATTGATTTCTTTTCAGGAACAAATTACCTTGAGCCCAAAGGGAGAGCCGATATGACGACCAAGACCGACATGCCCCGTCTCGAGGGCGATACGCCGGCCCAGCGCCTTCTGGCCCTGCTGGAGGTGATCGCGGGGAAGGACCAGTTCTTCACGCTGCAGGGCATGGTCGACGAGACCGGCCTGCCCAAGCCCACCCTGCACCGCATGCTCCAGCAGCTCGAGACCTCGGGCATGCTCCAGCGCGAGGCCGACGGCCGCCACTACAGTAAGGGTAGCCGCTTGCGCCGCCTGGCCGAGTCGCTGCTGCTCAACGACACCGTGCACGGGGCCCGCCACGCGGTGCTGCGCAAGCTGGTCGACGACATCGGGGAGAGCTGCAACATCACCGCGCTCTCCGGCGGCGAGGTGCTCTATCTCGATCGCGTGGAGACCTCGGCGCCGCTGCGCTTCTATCTGCACCCCGGCTCCCGGGTGCCGGTGCACTGCTCGGCCAGCGGCAAGCTCTTTCTCGCCCAGATGGCGCCCGCCCAGCGTCGGCGGCTGCTCAACGAGCTGTCGCTGGAGGGCTTCACCCGCAATACCCTCGTCGATCCCGTGGCCCTCGAGGCCGAGATCGAGACCGTGAAAGGCCAGGGGTACGCCTTCGATGACGAGGAGTTCCTGCCGGGACTCTTGTGCATCGCGGTGCTGGCGCCCAACCCCGACGGGCTCTCGAATACCGGCCTGGCGATCCAGGCACCGATCATGCGCATGACCCGCGACAAGGCGCTGGAGTGCCTGCCGGCCCTGCAGCGTGCCGCCGAGCAGATCGCCGCCATCAATCACGAGGCGCTGTCGGACGCCGCCCAGCCCGCCGCTGCGGGGGAGCGCTGAGCCGCCCCATGGGAAGGAGCTCGGCTAGCCTGACGGCGTGATTGCGAATATGCTCTGGGGCATACGCAATGGCCCGTACCACAACAGGGAGACCGCAATGGCCGGACTGCTACCCGATGTCGACCCGGATGGACTGCTGGAATACTCGGTGGTCTACACCGACCGCGCGCTGAACCACATGTCGAAGAGCTTCCAGGGCGTGATGTGCGACGTGTCCGCCACGCTGAAGGAGGTCTACCACGCGCACTCGACGGTCATCGTGCCCGGCAGCGGCACCTTCGCCATGGAAGCCGTGGCGCGCCAGTTCGCCAAGGACCGTCGCTGCCTGGTGATCCGCAACGGCTGGTTCAGCTACCGCTGGAGCCAGATCCTGTCGATGGGCAAGATCCCCTCCGACGTCA
>JAWWBV010000409.1:0-3021 GCA_033720795.1 Halomonas sp.
ATCAGTCCCGCCAGGGTGATCATCGACAGCACCACGAAACTGACATTTGTCACCCCGGGGTTGTACCAGGTTCGCAGGTGGGGAATCACCCCTGGTGCTGGCGTCTCGGGCAAGGCTGCCCATTGACGCTGGAACGCTTCCACTGTCTGCAGCGCATAGCCCCGTGCCACGGCGGCGGTATTGGCATTGCTGCCATCCACCAGCAGCTGCAGTTGTTGTTCGCTGCCTTCCAGCAGATGGCGGGCGAAGCCTTCACCTATCACCAGCACCGCGCGTGCCTGCCCACGCTCCAGGTATCCGGTCACGGCTGCTGGATCATCCAGCTGTGCCACCAGGCGGAAATCGCCGCTCTCCGTGAAGGCCCGGACCAGCTCGCGGCTCGCCGGCGAGTGATCGGCATCGGCAACTACCAGCGGCAGGTCTTGCATGTCGAGTGACAGCGCATAGGCGCAGATGACGACCTCGACGGTGTAGAGCCAGAGGATCAAAAACAGCACCACCCGGTCCCGGGTAAACTGAATCAACTCCTTGTGAAGCAGGCTCGGCAGTCGCATCAGGCCACCCTCTTCTTGAGTCGCCACGCGGCCAGCACGAGGATCAGCAGGGTATAGAGCGCCACGACGGTGATGCTGGGCCACAGGACCTCGACCCCGACCCCCTTCAGGACGACCCCCCGGGCGATATCGACGAAGTAACGGCCAGGGAAGAGCAGCGTGTACAACTGCAGCAGGTAGGGCATGGTGAAGATCGGGAACAGCAGACCGGAGAACAGGAAGGAGGGCATCAGGGTGATGATCAGGACGGCCAGCATGGCCGCCAGCTGCGTGCTGGTCACCGCGGAAACCAGCAGCCCGATGCCCAGGGTGCAGAGCACGTACAGCAGGGACACCGCCAGCAGGACGCCGGGGCTGCCGTGGAACGGCACCCCGAACCACAGGAGTCCCGCGGCGATCACCATGGCCATCTGCAGACAGGCGATGACGCCGTAGGGCACCAGCTTGCCGCAGAGAAATTGGGCGGCGGAGAGTGGCGAGGCATAGATCTGCTGGATCGTGCCGGTTTCCTTTTCGCGCACCAGGGCGAGTGCCGTGAGCAGCGGCGGGAACGCCATCAGGATGACGGCATACAGGGCGGGCACCACGGTGTGTGCGCTGCTCAGCGAGGGGTTGAACCAGACGCGGGTATCCAGGGATAGCAGCGTGGAGCCGTCCTGCCGCTCGAAGCCTCTGGCGATAGCCATCGCCCGTTGGCTCACGAGCGTCGCCGTGGCCGAATAACTGCCATCCACCACCAGTTGCACCGGACTCGCCTCGCCCCGATACAGCCGGCGCTGGAAGCCTGAGGGAATGACCAGAACCAGCCGAGCCTCGCCCTCCTGCAGCGTGCTCTCCACCTCCCGGTGGTGCTGGAGGCTGGCCGACAGGCGGAACGTGTCGCTGGCGGTGAAGGCCTGTTGCAGCTGGCGGCTGGCGGGGCTGTGGTCCTCGTCCAGCACGCCCAGAGCGATGTCATCGACATCGAGGGTGATGGCGTAGCCGAACAGCAAGAGCATGATCAAGGGCATCAGCAGGGCCACGCCGAGAGTGATCGGATCACGCAACACTTCCCGTGCTTCCTTGGTCGCCACGGCGGCGATGCGTTTGAGCTTCATGCCGGTCGCCTCTGCTCGCGCTCGATACCGGTCATGAACACGGCCTCCATATCGGCATCGTTCGGCAGGTCCAGTGTCAGGCGCAGCTGGGCCGGGGTGTCGAGGGCGATCAGCCGGCCCTGGTGCATCAGCCCCAGCCGGTGACAGTAGTTGGCCTCCTCCAGATAATGGGTAGTGACGAACACGGTCATGCCGTGTTCGGCCAGGGCCAGGATCAGGTGCCAGAAGCGCTGTCGACTGAGGGGATCGATCCCCGAGGTGGGTTCGTCCAGGAACAGCACCGCCGGGCCGTGCAGGATGCTGCAGGCCAGTGCCAGGCGTTGACGCACCGCCGCCGACAATGTGCACACACGCCGCTCTTCCAGCCCCGACAGGCGGGTCATCTGGCTGGCCCAGTCGATGGCCAGGCGTCGCTGCCGCCCCGCCAATCCGTAAACACCGGCAGAGAATGTCAGGTTCTCGGCCACCGAGAGGTCCGGGTACAGCGAGAAGTGCTGCGACATGTAGCCGAGGCGACCGCGGAGATCACGGTGCGACTCGGTCACCGACAGGTCGCCGATCCAGGCCCGCCCTGCGCTGGGCGTCTGCAGGCCGCACAGCAGCCGGATCAGGCTGGTCTTGCCGGCGCCATTGGGGCCCAGCCAGCCGACCACCTCGCACGGTGGCACCCGAAACGACACCTCGTCCACGGCCACGACGTCGCCGAAGCGAAGGCCCAGACGTTCGGCGCGAACCTCGACGCCGGTCGTGGTGAAGGCCGGAGGCATCATGGGGGGCCTGTCCGCGGGCGCGGCAAGGGGCGACAGGGCGATGAACGCCTCCTCGAGGTTCGGCTCGACCGCCATGAGCTGGCCCAGCTCGTCGAGACGCGCCTGGGCCGTCTCGGGGACGTCATGGCCCGGGGAGAACTGGATGCGCAGTCGGTCCGCCAGACGTTGCAGGCTCGTGACGCCGGGCCATGACCTGACGAAACCCTCCGCCTGGTCGAGAAGAGGCGTCGTCAGTTGGTAGATGGGGCCGGCCACGCGTCGACGTAACCTGTCGGGAGTGTCGACCGCAAGCAGTCGCCCCTCGTAGAGAAATCCCAGTCGGTCGCAACGCTCCGCCTCGTCCATGTAGGGAGTGCTGATGACGACCGTGTTGCCCTCATCCCGGTGTCGGCGCAGCAGACGCCAGAGATCGCGGCGAGAGAGAGGGTCCACGCCCAGGCTGAGTTCATCGAGTAACAGCAATGCCGGGGCATGGATGAGTGCCGCACACAGCGACAGCTTCTTGCGCATGCCGCCCGAGAGCTGGCCTGCCCGGCGATGCCGGAAATCCCCCAGGCCGGCCATGGCCAGCAGTTCCTGACTGCGCAGGCGAAAGTCACC
>JAWWBV010000410.1:0-3016 GCA_033720795.1 Halomonas sp.
AGACCGCGGGCCTGACCGCCGAGCAGCTGGATGCCTACTGGATGCCCTACTCCGGCAACCGCCAGTTCAAGCGCGACCCGCGGATCATCGTCGGCGCCGAGGGCAGTTACTACACCGCGGCCGACGGCCGCCGGATCTACGACGGCCTCTCGGGCCTCTGGACCTGCGGCGCCGGCCACGGCCGTCCGGAGATCGCCGAGGCGGTGTCCCGCCAGCTGCGCCAGCTGGACTACGCGCCGGCCTTCCAGTACGGCCACCCCAAGGCCTTCGAACTGGCCCACCGCATTCGCGAGCTGACCCCGAAGGGACTCGATTACGTCTTCTTCACCGGTTCCGGCTCCGAGAGCGCCGACACCTCGCTGAAGATCGCCCGCGCCTACTGGCGCAAGAAGGGCAAGCCCACCAAGACCAAGCTGATCGGCCGCGCCAAGGGCTATCACGGCGTCAACTTCGGCGGCATCAGCCTGGGCGGCATCGGCGCCAATCGCATGATGTTCGGCCAGGGCATCGATGCCGACCACCTGCCCCATACCCTGCTTCCGGAGAACGCCTTCACCCGCGGCATGCCCGAGCGCGGCGCCGAGCGGGCCGACGAGCTGCTGGAGCTGATCGCCCTGCACGACGCCTCCAACATCGCCGCGGTGATCGTCGAGCCCATGGCCGGTTCCGCCGGGGTGATCCCGCCGCCGGTGGGCTACCTCAAGCGGCTGCGCGAGATCTGCGATGCCAACGACATCCTGCTGATCTTCGACGAGGTGATCACCGCCTTCGGGCGCATGGGGTCGATGACCGGCGCCGAGGAGTTCGGCGTGGTCCCGGACATCATGAACGTCGCCAAGCAGCTCACCAACGGCGCGGTGCCCATGGGCGGGGTCATCGTGCAGGGCGAGATCTACCACACCTTCATGGAGCAGGGCGGCCCCGACTACATGATGGAGCTGCCCCACGGCTACACCTACTCGGGCCACCCGGTGGCCTGTGCCGCGGCGCTGGCCGCCCTGGACGTGCTCGAGAACGAGCGCCTGATCGAGCGCGTGCGGAAGATGGCACCGATCTTCGAGAACGCCCTGCACTCGCTGCGGCACGACCCCAAGGCCAGCCGCCACATCACCGACATCCGCAACTATGGCCTCGCCGGTGCCCTGCAGATCGCGCCCTACCCCGGCGAACCGGCCCGCCGCCCCTTCGAGATCGCCATGAAGTGCTGGGAGAAGGGCTTCTACGTGCGCTACGGCGGCGACACCATCCAGCTCGGCCTGCCCTTCATCGTCGAGCGCGAGGAGATCGACCGGCTGATCAACGCCCTGGGCGACGCCCTCGGCGAGCTGGACTGACGCCTTGTCTGCGCCCCTCGTCGAAGCGGAGTGGGCGCACTCGGCAACAAGACGCCGCGAGGGCGCTGTAAACCCCTCCCTGGGCGCTACTTTTGCCCTGCCGCGCTCTCGCGTCCCGCTCCGCTTGCAGGTCCGGTGCTGGCCATCCATGGCCAGCCCGTTCGGAGCAGTGCTCCTCACCCATGGCAAAAGACCCTCGCTCTGTCTTGTTCCCGATGCTCGTTATCGCAGGCTCACCGCATCAACACCCGATATCTATCTCTGGAGAGAACCAACATGACCACCCTTGGCCACCTGATCAACGGTACCCGCGTCGACGCCGACGGGCGCACCCAGGACATCTTCAATCCCTCCACCGGCGAGGTCGGAGGCCAGGTCGGCCTGGCCAGCCAGGCCACCGTCGAGGCGGCGATCGCCGCCGCCCAGGCCGCCTTCCCGGCCTGGCGCGACACGCCGCCCGCCAAGCGGGCTCGCGTCATGTACCGCTTCAAGGCGCTGCTGGAGCAGCACGCCGACGAGATCTGCCGGCTGATCGGCCAGGAACACGGCAAGATCGTCCACGACGCCCAGGGCGAACTCGCGCGCGGCATCGAGAACGTCGAGTACGCCTGCGGCGCCCCGGAGCTGCTCAAGGGCGAGCACAGCCGAAACACCGGGCCCGGCATCGACTCCTGGAGCGAGTTCCAGCCCCTCGGCGTGGTCGCCGGCATCACGCCGTTCAACTTCCCGGCCATGGTGCCCCTGTGGATGTATCCCATGGCCATCGCCTGCGGCAACACCTTCGTGCTGAAGCCCTCCGAGCGCGATCCCACTTCGTCACTGTTCATCGCCGAGCTGGCGCTGGAGGCCGGCCTGCCCGCCGGGGTGCTGAACGTGGTCAACGGCGACAAGGAGGCCGTCGATACCCTGCTCGACGACGAGCGCGTGAAGGCCGTGAGCTTCGTCGGCTCCACGCCGATCGCCGAGACCATCTACAGCCGCGCCAGCGCCAACGGCAAGCGCTGCCAGGCGCTGGGCGGCGCCAAGAACCACGCCATCGTGATGCCCGATGCCGACATGGACAACGTGGTCAGCTCGCTGACCGGGGCGGCCTTCGGCTCCTCCGGCGAGCGCTGCATGGCGCTCTCCGTGGCGGTGGCCGTGGGCGACGCCGCCGCCGACACCCTGATCACCAAGATGCAGGAACAGATGAAGACCCTGAAGGTCGGCCCCTTCCACGACGCCGAGAACGACTTCGGCCCGGTGATCACCAAGGCCCACCAGGAGAAGGTCTGCGGCTACATCGACAGCGCCGAGGCCCAGGGCGCCGAGATCGTGGTCGACGGTCGCGGCGTGCAGGTGCCGGGCCACGAGCAGGGCTTCTACGTGGGCGGCACCCTGATCGACCGCGTGACTCCGGACATGACCTGCTACCTCGAGGAGATCTTCGGCCCGGTGCTGCTGGTGGTGCGGGTCGACACCATGGAAGAGGCCATGCGGCTGATCGACGAGCACGAGTACGGCAACGGCACCTGCATCTACACCCGCGACGGCGAGGCGGCCCGCTACTTCAGCGACCGCATCCAGGTGGGCATGGTGGGGATCAACGTGCCGCTGCCGGTGCCGGTCTCCTACCACAGCTTCGGCGGCTGGAAGCGCTCGCTGTTCGGCGACCTCGCCGCCTACGGCCCGGACGCCGTGCG
>JAWWBV010000411.1:0-3013 GCA_033720795.1 Halomonas sp.
CCTGCAGCAGGCCGAGCAGATCTTCTACTCCGGCTACTCCCTGGAGGGCCAGCTCGGCAACGTGCTGGCACGCTTCGCCGAGATCACGCCCACCGTGGCGGTGGCGCCGTCCTCCATCGACACGGCGAGCCTGATCACCGTGCAGGACGTCTACGGCATCGACCCGCACCTGTGGATGGACGTCTCGCTGTGGGCGCAGATCATCCCCACCCTGGCCGACGCCTTCGTCGAGGCGCGCCCCGACTGCGAGGACGACATCCGCGCCAACGCCGACGCCTATGCCACCCAGCTCGAGGCGCTGCACGACTGGATCGAGGCGAGCGTCGCGACGATTCCCGAGGCGCAGCGCATCCTGGTCACCGCCCACGACGCCTTCAACTACTTCGGCCGCGCCTACGGCATCGAGGTCGCCGGCATCCAGGGCATCAGCACCGAGACCGAGACCGGCGTGGCGGACATCCGCCGCATGACCCAGGTGGTGATCGAGCGCGAGGTGCCCGCCGTGTTCATCGAGAGCACCATCAACCCGCGCACCGTGCAGGCGGTGATCGATGCCGCCCGCGAGAAGGGCCACGAGGTCGAGATCGGCGGTCAGCTCTACTCCGATGCCATGGGCGAGGCGGGCACCGCCGGCGGCACCTACATCGGCATGCTCCACGCCAACACCCAGCACATCGTCGAGGCCCTCGGCGGCGAGCTGGCCCCGCTGCCCGCGCCCCTCGAGGGCTGGGCCGAGCGCTGGGAGATCCCCGCCGACTGACCGCTCGGGGCCGAGGCCACCGTGCCGACGCCTCGCCACCCTATTGATCGCCACTGTTACTGACCGCCACCCCTGGAACCGCCATCCCTCGGGAGAACCCATGTCGACGACGCTTCATGAACCGGATCTGGCCCTGCACGTCGAGGACCTGACCGTCAGCTACCACAGCAAGCCGGTGCTGTGGGACATCGACTTCGACGTGCCGCCCGGAGTGATGGCGGCCATCGTCGGCCCCAACGGCGCCGGCAAGAGCACCCTGATCAAGAGCGTGCTGGGGCTGGTGCCCACGGTGGCGGGGCACGTCACCCTGCACGGCCGGCCGTACAAGGCACAGCGCCGCCGGGTCGGCTACGTGCCGCAGCGCTCCAGCGTCGACTGGGACTTCCCCACCACCGCGCTGGACGTGGTCACCATGGGGCTCTACGGCCGGCTGGGCTGGCTGCGCCGCCCCGGGCGCCGCGAGCGCGACGAGTCAATGGCGGCGCTGGAGCTGGTCGGCATGGCCGACTTCGCCCGCCGCCAGATCAGCCAGCTCTCCGGCGGCCAGCAGCAGCGGGTGTTCCTGGCCCGGGCGCTGGTGCAGAAGGCCGACGTCTACTTCCTCGACGAGCCCATGGCCGGGGTCGATGCCACCACCGAGCGCGCCATCGTCGACATCCTTCGCCGCCTGCGCGACGAGGGCAAGACGGTGATCGTGGTGCACCACGACCTGCAGACCGTGCGCAGCTACTTCGACTGGCTGCTGATCCTCAACGTGCGGGTCATCGCCCAGGGGCCGGTCGGCGAGGTCTACACCGCCGAGCACCTGCGCCAGGCCTACGGCGGCCAGATCGCGCTGCTCGACCAGGGTACCTTCCTCTCCGAGGAGGCGGCCGCCGAGCCCGTGGAGCGGGCCGAATGAGCGTCGTCGAGCTGCTCTCCGACTACACCATCCAGAACGTCGTCGCCGGGGCGGCCCTGCTGGGGCTGGTCAGCGGGGTGCTCGGCACCTTCGCGGTGCTGCGCCGCCAGAGCCTGCTCGGCGACACCATGTCCCACGCCGCGCTGCCCGGGGTCTGCCTGGGCTTCATCATCGCCGGCACCCGGGAGATCGGCAGCATCCTGCTCGGGGCGCTGGCCACCGGCGCGCTGGCCGCCCTGGTGATGCTGCTGCTGACCCGCATGAGCCGGCTCAAGACCGACGCCGGCCTCGGCATCACCCTGAGCGTCTTCTTCGCCATGGGGGTGGTGCTGCTGACCCATATCCAGGGCATGAACAACGCCTCCCAGGGCGGCCTCGACGCCTTCCTGTTCGGCCAGGCGGCGGCGACCCTGCGCTCCGACCTGTGGATCATGGGCGGCATCACCGCCGTGGCCCTGCTGCTGGTCGCGGCGCTGTGGAAGGAGTTCAAGCTGGTCTCCTTCGACCCCGAGTTCGCCACCTCCCTGGGCATGCCGGTGGCCTGGCTCGAGGTGCTGCTCACGGTGATGGTGGCGCTGGCCGTGGTGGTCGGGCTGCAGATGGTCGGGGTGGTGCTGATGGCGGCGATGATCATCGCCCCGGCGGTGGCCGCCCGCCAGTGGAGCCGCCGCCTCGAGGACATGGTGCTGCTGGCCGCGCTGATCGGCGTGGCCGGGGGGATCTTCGGTGCGCTGTTAAGCGCGCTCTCCCGGGGGCTCGCCACCGGGCCGCTGATCATCCTCAGCGTCTCCAGCGTGGTGCTGGTGTCGATGACCCTGGCGCCGGAGCGCGGCTTCCTGTGGGAGGCGCTGCGCCGGGGCCGCGCGCGGCGCCGGCTGCGCTACCAGCAGGTGCTGACCACCCTCTACCGGCTCGCCGTGCACCATGACGATCCGGTCTACCGCTCGGAGCAGGGCATGCTCGACACCTACCACGGCCTGCGCACCCGCGCCGTGCTGAGCCAGCTCGAGCGCCGCGGCCTCGCCGAATGGCGCGGCACGCCCCCCGGCGAGCCCGGGCCGGCCCGGCGCTGGGTGCTGACCCCGGCGGGCATCGCCGAGGCCGAGCGGGTGCTCGACGCCCTCGGCCGGGAGGACGCCTGATGCTTACCGCCCTGCTCGACAACGTGGCCCTGCAGATCATGCTGGTGGGCGCCCTGGTGGGCATCGCCTCCACCCTGGTGGGCACCTTCCTGGTGCTGCGCGGCACCAGCATGCTCTCCGACGCCATCGGCCACTCCATCGTCTTTGGCATCGTCATCGTCTGGCTGCTCACCCACCAGCAGAGCGGCCCGGTGCAGATCCTCGGCGCCG
>JAWWBV010000412.1:0-3005 GCA_033720795.1 Halomonas sp.
GAGATGGAAGCCATGATGCAGGAGTCCATCGACGAGGGCTGGATGCCCTACTACGGCGAGATCAAGGGCATGATCTCGATCGCCGACAACACCTTCCGGCGCAACAAGATCGCCGAGACCTACCGCGAGGAGCACCTGCGCCAGGCCAGCGAGCTCTACGTCAACATCAACGTGCGCATGGACTCCACCGCCGAGTGGGCCGACTACGTGCTGCCGGCGGCCAGCCACTACGAGGCCTGGGACCTGCGCACCCAGGGCTACCACCGCTTCTGCAACGTCTTCACCCAGTCGGTGCCGCCGGTGGGCGAGTGCAAGCCCGACTGGGACATCATGACGCTGCTGACCAGGAAGATTCAGGAGCGCGCCATCGCCCGGGGCATCGGCCCGATCCAGGACGGCGAGGTGACCCGCGACCTGCACACCATCCACGACGATTTCACCCGCAACGGCGAGCTCAACACCGATTACGACGTCTTCCGCTACATCGTCGAGAACTCGCCGGAGTTCGGCGGCGTGAGCGTGGAGGAGGCGGCCGAGCGCGGCTTCATCGTGATGAACGAGCAGGCCGGCCTGAACCAGCCGCTGGAGAAGGACCAGCCCTACAACCCCTTCACCGCCCAGACCGACGGCAAGCAGCCCTACGAGACCCTCACCGGGCGCATCACCTTCTACTGCGACCACCCGCGGTTCGTGAAGCTGAAGTCCACGGTACCCACCGCGCGGCTCTACGCCGGCCCCGAGGCGTCGAAGTACCCGCTGCACTTCTACTCGCCCCACGCCCGCTGGGGGATCCACTCCAACTGGCGCAGCAACAAGTACCTGCTGCGGCTGCAGCGCGGCGAGCCCAACATCTACATCAATCCGAAGCTCGCGGCGGAGCGCGGCATCCGGGACGGCGACCGGGTCAAGCTGTTCAACGCCAACGGCGAGTTCTTCGCCCAGGCCAAGTTCTACCCGAGCATTCCGGCCGACTCGATCATGATGGAGCACGGCTGGGAGCCGCATCAGTACATCCATCGCAAGCCGATGAACAACTCCCACGCCACCCTGCTGCAGCCGCTGGAGTTGGTCGGGGGCTGGGGCCACCTGCAGTTCATCTACGCCAAGTGGAACGCCAACCAGGTGATCCACGAGAGCAGCTACGACATCGCGCTGGCCACAGCCGACGAAATCGCCGATCCGCGGGCCGTTTAAGAGGAGATTGCCATGGCTGTCAAACGCCAACTCAGCATGGTGCTGGATCTGAACAAGTGCATCGGCTGCCAGACCTGCACCGCGGCCTGCAAGCTGATGTGGACCAACCGCAACGGGCGCGAGTTCATGTACTGGAACAACGTGGAGACCCAGCCGGGGCTCGGCTATCCGCGCGACTACCAGACCATGGGCGGCGGCTTCGACGCCGACGGCGCGCTGCGCCTGGGCCGCCAGCCGAGCCAGGAGGACTACGGCATCCCGTGGGAGTACAACTACGAGGAGGCGCTGATGACCGGCACCGACCCGTGGCTGCGCCCCCACGTGAAGCCCACCTGGGGCGCCAACTGGGACGAGGACCAGGGCGAGGGCGACTACCCCAACAGCTACTACTTCTACCTGCCGCGGCTGTGCAACCACTGCGCCAACCCCGGCTGCCTGGCGGCCTGCACGCGCAACGCCATCTACAAGCGCCAGGAAGACGGCATCGTGCTGGTCGACCAGGAGCGCTGCCGGGGCTATCGCTACTGCGTCAACGCCTGCCCCTACAAGAAGGTCTACTTCAACGAGCAGATCTCCAAGTCCGAGAAGTGCATCTTCTGCTACCCGCGCATCGAGAAGGGACTGGCCACCGCCTGCGCCCAGCAGTGCGTCGGCCGCATCCGCTGGATCGGCTACCGCGACGACGAGGAGGGCCCGATCCACCAACTGGTGGACAAGTACCGGGTGGCGCTGCCGCTGCACCCCGAGTGGGGCACCCAGCCCAACGTCTTCTACGTGCCGCCGCTGTCGCCCTCCAGGTACGCCGCCGACGGCCGGGAACTGGACGAGCCGCGCATCCCGCTGGCGTACCTGGAGAGCCTGTTCGGGCCGCGCGTCGGCGAGGTGCTCGACACCCTGCAGGCCGAGCGCCAGGCCAAGGCCGAGGGCCGCGAGAGCGAGCTGATGGATACCCTGATCGGCTACAAGCACGCCGAGATGTTCAAGCTCAGCTGAGCCGGGAGAGACGACCATGACCGCAGCGCACGCCCTCCCGTCCTCCGCCGTCGCCCGCGCCGAGGCGCGGGGCGCCGTCTACCGCCTGGCCGCCGCGGCGCTCGGCTACCCGCTGGCCGAGACCCAGCAGGCCTTCTCCGACGGGCGCTTCCACGCGAGCCTCGACGAGGCCTGGCAGACGCTTGCCGGCGAGCCCTGGCCGCGGCTGGCGCCGAGCGCCAGCCTCGCCGACCTGGAGGTGGGCTACATGGCCACCTTCGTGCACGGCGAGCGGGGCAAGCCCCGGGTGCCCCTGGTGGCCAACGCCTATCCTGACCTGCTGGCCGGGCTCTCGCCCGGCAGCTACCTGCTCAACGTCCAGGCCTTCTATCGCCACTTCGGCCTGACCGCGGCGCTGGGCGACGAGGGGCACACCGACGAGCCGGACCACCTGGTGGCGATGCTCGAGTTCTGCGCCCTGCTCTGTCACCTGGAGCGCCGCGCCCTGGCCGGCGACGCCGACCCCGCGCCCTATCGCCGGGCCCAGCGGGACTTCCTGGCGCGCTGCCTCGGCCCGCTGCTGCACGCCGTGCGTGAGCACTACGCCCGGCAGCGCGACCTGGGCCTCGACGCCACCCTCGAGCGGCTGATCCAGACCCTGCCGGACTGGGCCGACCGCCAGCGCCTGACCCTCGAGGCCGAGGTCGGGCCCTGCCCCGGCCCGAGCGACGCCCGACCGACGCCCGACACCGCACGCCAGCCCCTCTGGGACTGAACGCGACCCGACCGACGAGGAACCACGTCATGACACTGCGTGACCTTCTGCCCGGCTCCCTGGC
>JAWWBV010000413.1:0-3003 GCA_033720795.1 Halomonas sp.
CCTCGCCCCGGCCGGAGAATGGGAGACTGGCATGACATTCGTCGTCACCGAGAACTGCATCAAGTGCAAGTACACCGACTGTGTCGAGGTCTGCCCGGTGGACTGCTTCTACGAGGGCCCCAATTTCCTGGTGATCCATCCCGACGAGTGCATCGACTGCGCGTTGTGCGAGCCGGAGTGCCCCGCCGAGGCGATCTTCTCGGAGGATGAGCTGCCGGAGGGCCAGGAGGCGTTCATCGAGATCAATGCCGAGCTGGCCGAGGTGTGGCCCAACATCAGCGAGAAGCAGGACCCGCCGGAAGACGCCGAGGAGTGGGACGGCAAGCCGGGCAAGCTGGAGCTGCTCGAGCGCTGAGCGCCAGATACCGAGCGGACTCGCCAGACACGACGCCGGAGGTCTCTCGACATCCGGCGGCGTCGTTCTGCCCTTGGCAATGAAGGGTTCGCCTGACCGACGGGACCGCCTCGACACGATAGCCGACATGCCCCCCGCCTCAGGGTGAAGGCCATTGAGCATGGACCGGGCGCGGGCACCGCCTGGGAAGCGCCCACGCCCTCTTCGCCCTCATCACGCCCACGATTCAGGCCGCCAGGCGTCACAGGCGACCTGCCGGCACCGTCGAGCGGCATCGAACGAGCCGGGCAACGCTCGAGTCGCCGAGCACGCCACCTGGAACCGATCTGGCGAATTCCCCGAGGCTGACATATACCTGAACTCTCTCGCCTCGATCATGGAGTCAGATCATGCTGCGTTCGATTCTGGTGGCTGTGAATGAGTCTACGGCTTCCCATGTGGCCTGCCACCAGGCCATCGATCTGGCTCGCCGGCTGGGCGGGCAACTGAAGGCCGTGCAGGTCAAGGATGCACGCCTCGACGAATTGGGCAGTTATCGCCTGGAGAGCCAGCTGGCCTCCCAGGCGGCAGATGCTACCCACCAGCGCGCGACGTCGGCACAGCCTCCCCGCAAGACAGAGGCGCTGGCCGGAGTGGCCCGGGCGGCACTGGAAGCCGGGGTGTCCTGCCGTACCGAGTACCTGAGAGGGGTTCCGGCGACGGTGTTACTCGAGACGGCGGCGGACAATGATCTCATCGTCATGGGGCGCCATGGCGATATCCGAGGAAAGCGCCTGTGTCGAGGCGTCAGCGATGTCGTCAAGTCCGTGCTGCGACAGGCCTCGCAACCGGTGCTGCTGGCCGGCACCGAGTTCCAGCCCCTCCGGAGGATTCTGCTGGGCTTCGATGGCAGGGCACCCGCTCGTGCCGCCATGCTGCATGCCTTCGAGCTCGCGCAGCAGCTGGTGCTGCCGGTGCGCGCGCTGAGCGTGAGCGCGCACCTAGGCGAGGCACGCCGCCAACTGGATGCCGTCGAACACTTCGCCGCGGCCCATGGTATCGAGGTGGAGACTCATGCCGCTAACGGGGCGCCGGTGACGGCTCTCGTGGAGATGGCCGAGGAGGACGACCTGATTGCCATCGGGGCCTACGGCGAGAGCTGGCTACACGAATGGCTCAGGGGCTCCACCACCGCCGACCTGCTCCATGCGGCACCACAGCCGGTACTGCTGCACCGTTAGCACCGAGTGGGCCTGGTGAACGCGCAGCTCGAGACATGAGCCCCGCCATGGTGCTGGCACAATTCGCCTTCGCCCCAGCCTCACACGACGACGCCGGATGTCGAGAGACATCCGGCGTCGTCGTTATCTGCTGAGCACCGAGCCGCCAAGGCCAGGCACCGAATGAGAAAGGCGGCCCGCAGGCCGCCCGCTCCCAGCCGTTCCTTGAGCGGCTCCCTCCGCTCGATTCCCGTGATGACGTCCCTGCCCGGGGGCGGCGTCCTGCCACGCCGGGCGCATCACTGCTGCTTGCATCCCAATGCATCCTGCCGGGGAGCGTTGCCGCTGTCCCCTCATCCCGAGGTCATTGTGCCACGCCGCCCCTGCCACACAACGTCGTCCCTGGCGGCCTGGGAGGCCCCTCGGCAGCCGCCCGACTGGAGAAAATAATCAAAAATTCTTTTAAATCAGATAAATAAAAAGGGCCGACCCCACGAAGGGTCGACCCTGTCCGACGCACGAATGGCGAATGTCGTCGTCACCGTGTAAGCGATCTCCTACACGAGCTCACGCCAAAGACAACGCTGTTCGCTTACTGCGCGCGCTTACTGGCCCTTGATCGCGCCGCGCCCCGGGTAGTCGACCCCGTCGCCCAGCTCCTGCTCGATCACCAGCAGGCGGTTGTACTTGGCGACGCGATCCGAGCGGCACAGCGAGCCGGTCTTGATCTGGCCGGCGCAGGTGCCGACCGCGAGATCGGCGATGGTGGTGTCCTCGGTCTCGCCGCTGCGATGGGAGATCACCGCGGTGAAGCCGGCGTCCTGGGCCATGCGCACGGCCTCCAGGGTCTCGGAGAGCGAGCCGATCTGGTTGAACTTGATCAGGATGGAGTTGCCGATCTGCTCGTCGATGCCGCGCTTGAGGATCCGGGTATTGGTGACGAAGAGGTCGTCGCCCACCAGCTGGACCTTGTCGCCGAGCTTGTCGGTCAGCGCCTTCCAGCCGTCCCAGTCGGACTCGTCCATGCCGTCCTCGATGGAGACGATGGGGTACTGGTCACACAGCTCGGCCAGGTAGTCGGCGAAACCCGCGGCGTCGAAGCTCTTGCCCTCGCCGGCGAGGTTGTACTGGCCATCCTGATAGAACTCGGAGGAGGCGCAGTCGAGCGCCAGGGTCACGTCGCTGTCGAGCCCGTAGCCGGCATTCGAGACGGCCTCCTTGATCACCGCCAGCGCCTCGGCGTTGGAGGCGAGGTTCGGCGCGAAGCCGCCCTCGTCGCCCACCGAGGTGGAGAGGCCGCGGGCGGAAAGCACCTTCTTCAGGGCGTGGAAGATCTCGGCGCCCATGCGCAGGCCTTCGCGGAAGCTCGGCGCGCCCACCGGCTGGATCATGAACTCCTGGATGTCGACGTTGTTGTCGGCATGCTCGCCGCCGTTGAGGATGTTCATC
>JAWWBV010000414.1:0-3001 GCA_033720795.1 Halomonas sp.
CTCCATGAACCTCGCCGCCATCGACGAGCTCCAGGCGCGCCATCCGGGGCTCGAGCTGGTGATGGTGGAGTCCGGGGGCGACAACCTCTCGGCGACCTTCAGCCCCGAGCTCTCCGACCTGACCCTCTACGTGATCGATGTCTCCGCCGGCGACAAGATTCCGCGCAAGGGGGGGCCGGGCATCACCAAGTCGGATCTCTTGATCATCAACAAGATCGACATCGCCGAGCAGGTCCACGCCTCGCTCGAGGTCATGGAGCGCGACTCGCGCACGATGCGCGGCGAGTGTCCCTTCGTCTTCACCAACCTCTACGACGGCGTGGGGCTGGAGGAGATCATCGCCTTCATCCTCGAGCGCGGCATGCTCCCCGAGCGTCGCCCGGTCGCCTCGCCCGGTGGGCGCGACGCCGCGCCCGCCTGATCCTTTGCTCACCCGACCCCGTCACGCCACTATCTGGAGACCTGCCCATGACCCTTCTCGCGTTCCGAACCTTCCCCGTCCTCGCCGCGAGCCTGCTCGCGACCCCGCTGGCCCTGGCGCATTCGGGCCACGGCGCCCCCGAGGTCCATGCCCATACCGGCAGCCCGGCGATGCTCGCGGTGCTGGCGATCGGCGCCCTGGGGCTCGCCGCCCTGATCCCGTTGGCGCGCCTGGTGCGACGTCGGCGGCGACCGCGCCAGGGCTGAGGCGGCGCTTCACGCCCTCTGCTGCGCCCGGCCCCGGCCGGGCGTAGTGCGTTGGCGGCGGCCGCTCGCTATGCTGGCAGGCCGTCCTCCCGTTGGCGGCAGGGCGGGTGAGGGCGCCAGGAGGGTCGGCGGCGCCCGAGAAACCGCGAGGGAGAGACGCTGTGACAGACCGAGGGAGAGGGAGGCGCCGCATGTGGCCCTGGATCGTGACGGCGCTGCTGGTGGCCTGGCTGGCCATGGGCGCCTGGCAGCGCTACAAGCCGCTGCCGGAGGGGCTGGGCCGGGCCTTTCCGGCGCGCTCCGCGGAGGGGGTGCGTTTCCTCGCCGACGAGACCTGGTACGCCCCGTCCGGTGAGCGACATGCCCGGCGCCGGATCTTCGACGAGGTCATGGCGCTGATCGGTCAGGCCGAGCGCCTGGTGGTGCTGGACATGTTCCTGTTCAACGATTTCGCCGGCGCCGCCGACGGCCAGGACTTCCGCCCGCTGTCGGCGGAGCTCACCGAGGCGCTGATCGAGCGCAGGGCCGAGCGTCCGAGGCTCGAGGCCGTGGTCATCACCGACCCGCTCAATACCCTCTACGGCGGCCTCGAGCCGGCACACCTCGAGCGGCTGCGCGCGGCCGGTATCCGGGTGGTCGTGACGGATCTGACGCGACTGCGGGCCTCCAACCCGCTCTGGTCGGGGGTCTGGCACCTGGGGCCTCGCTGGCTCGGGAATCATCACGAGGGTGGCTGGCTGCCCAATCCCCTGGGCCCGGGGCAGGTGCCGCTGCGCAGCTACCTGGCCCTGCTCAACTTCAACGCCAACCATCGCAAGACCCTGGTCGTCGATCGGGGCGATGGCTGGGCCGGGTTGGTCACCTCGGCCAACCCCCATGATGCCAGCAGCCGGCACGGCAACGTGGCGCTGCGCTTCGAGGGAGCGGCGGCGCTGGACCTGCTGGCCTCGGAGCGCGCGGTGGCGGGCTGGTCGGGGGTGCGCCTGCCGGGGCCCGAGGCCATGGCCGCCCCGCCGGCCCCAGTCGAGGGGGCGAGGGTGCAGGTGCTCACCGAGGGGGCCATCCGCGAGGCGCTGCTGGCGGCCATCGAGGCAAGCGAACCAGGCGATCGGCTGGATATCGCCGTCTTCTACCTGTCGCACCGGGCGCTGATCGAGGCGCTGGTGGCGGCCCAGCGGCGCGGCGTGGCCCTGCGGGTGCTGCTCGATCCCAATCGCGACGCCTTCGGGATCGAGAAGGACGGCATCCCCAACCGCCCGGTGGCGCGTGAGCTGCACGCCGCCGGGGTGCCGGTGCGCTGGTGCGCCACCGAGGGCGAGCAGTGCCACAGCAAGCTGCTGCTGCGTCGACCCGCCGCGGGCGATGGGGAGGCCGAGCTGATCCTCGGCTCGGCCAACTTCACCCGGCGCAACCTGGACGACCTGAACCTGGAGACCAGCGTGCGCCTGGTGGGGCCCGCCGAGACCCGGGCCCTGCTCGACGCGGCGGCCTTCTTCGCGCGTCGCTGGCACTCGACCCCGCAGCGGATCACCAGCGAGCGCTTCGCGGCCCATGATGACGCCTCGACCTGGCAGCGGTGGCGCTATCGGGTCATGGAGGCCACTGGGCTGTCGACGTTCTGATCGCTGAGGGCGCTCGATATTGTGCTTGCACGGGTTGTACCCCTGCCGTGCAGGGCCCAAGCATGGCGGGAATCACTCCACATGGGTCACCGCCTGGCGGCGCGGGTCGATGTGCCAGGCGAGCCCGAGACGGGCGTTGCGCTCCAGCTCGGCGATCACCTGGGCACCCAGCAGCAGGATGATGGCCCCGACCTCCAGGCTCAGCAGCACCACGACCAGGGTCGCCAGGGAGCCGTAGACCGCGTTGACCAGCGAGATGTTGGCAAAGTAGAAGACCAGCAGGAAGCGCACGCCCTCCCACAGCAGGGCGGCGACGAAGCCGCCCACCACCGCCCGGCGCAGGGCGATGGTGACCACTGGCAGCACCTTGTAGATGGCGCTGAACAGCAGGAAGACGCCGAGGAAGCTGGTCAGGTTGAGCATCGGCTCGGAGAGCCCGGCCAGCGGCAGGTTGCGCTCGAACAGCGTCAGCCACAGGGCGTTCATCGAGCTCACCAGGCTGACCAGCAGGGTCAGGGCGAGCAGGCCCGCCCCGAGCACCAGCATGAAGGCGTAGGGCAGTGCCACCGAGACCCAGAGGCGGCGATGGGGGTGGTGGGTGTCGGGCGCGTGGAAGATGATCGCCAGGGCATCCTCGAGCATGCGAAAGGCGAAGGAGCTGAACAGCAGCAGCACCGGAAAGCCCAGGATAC
>JAWWBV010000415.1:0-2998 GCA_033720795.1 Halomonas sp.
ACGGTGCTGCGGCCCGTGCCATCCCCGAAGCCGGGCGAGGAGGGATGCCAGCCGGGGCGGTTGTGGCGCATCACCAGCCGCCGCTCCAGCTCCATGTCACACAGCCGGTCCACGTAGGCCCGTGCCGCCTCGTCCTGGTGCTCGCCCTCGGTCGCCGCGATCTGCTGGAGTCGGGCGATGCCCATGCGCTGGTAGATCGGTGCCTGTGCTGTCATGCCGCCTTCTCCTTCTTCGCCTGCCCCGGCATCGGGACGCCTGCTCGCCAAATCTCTGCCACTCGCGCCTTGCTGATCGCCGGCAATCGCTTCTGCCACTGCTCGAAGATCGCCCCGCGCTGCGTCCGGTCGCGCCCTGCGCGCATCTCCCTGGCGACGTGACGGCACTGGCACTCGATGAGCCATTCGCCATCGTCCATCCCCTCGGGTCGCTTGCCGTACCTCATGCGTCCTCCCGTGCATTTCCGGTCTCTATACCCTCTAGGGGATATGCCTGCCCTCATCCCTTGGGGCGGATAATCAGGCGGCCCGCGCCACTTGCGCCGCGTCGGCACGGAAGAACCGGCCTCCGGTGCAATGGATCAGGCTGCGCTTGCCGTTCGCATAGAGAATCTCGTGGGTCCAGGTCCAGCCGCTCGGGGCGTCGCTGTTGTAGCCGAGGTCCATCTGCGAGCTGGTGCCGACCGAGTGCGCGCCGTCGATGATCTCCGCGCCGTGGCTGTGCCCCTTGGTGACCTTGGCGCCGACCGTGGCATAGCCCTTGGTGGAGCCCCGAGCGCCGTTCGGCCCCTTGTGGCCGTGCCAGCTGAACTCGACCCCGCGCCGGGTGAACGACTCGCCGGGCTTGAGCCACTGCAGGCGGCTCGGCTCGCGCATGAGCTTGTCCATCCAGTAGCGGAAGGGGTCGAGGTAGGCGCCGTCGTGGATCGCCTTGAGCATGGCGGCCTTGGTCTCGTGGAAGACCAGCGCGTTCTCCATGTCGTGGGCGTGCTCGGCCTTCTCGAGCCACTGCTGGAAGTGGTCGTGATGGTTGCTGTTCACCATCACGGTCTTCTCGGCAAAGGTGGCCAGGTGGTCGACGTGCTTGGCGGTCTTCTCCAGCTCCTTGAGCACGTTGGTGCGGCCCTGGACGTGGCGCATGAACTTCTCGAAATACTTGGTGTGGTGGCTCGCGGATCCAAAATTGAGCACGTCGTGGAGCACCAGCACCTTGGGCTTGACGACGGCGGCCAGCTCCTCGGTCGCCCGGGTCACGGCGGGCTCGGCCATCTCGGCGTGAATGTCGCCCATGGTCAGCACGGCGGCCGGCTGGGCAGGCTCTACGCCGGTCTTGGTGTACTTGGTGGCCAGGTCGATGAACGCGCCGTCCTTGGTGGGGCAGAGGTGGCGAATGTGGCTGTGCTCGCCGTCCACCTCGACGACCACCGCGCCCAGGGTGTGGTGGAATCGGCCGGAGGCGCCCGCGTTGGTGTCGGAATACTGCTCGGTGGTTACCGCCCCGGTGGACATGACGAGCTTGGCCGGGGCGCCTGGGTGGGTGGCCACGGTCTGCAGGGCGATACGCGGGTGGCCGAGGATGGCGTGATTGCTGCCGGTGATGGTCTTCCACTTCTGAATGGGGTTGACGGCGGTCGGCTGGGTCTTGATGTCGGCCAGCACGGTCACGTCGCGGCCGATGGTGGTCCGCTCGCTGGTCAGGTACGGCGCCAGGCGGCTGTCCCACCACTCATCATCCCGATTCGCATCACGGTTGGTGGGGTTGTGGTAACGGAGTGGGATAACGAGGAGCTGGGCGCCGCGCATGGCGCAGTAGCGCTCCAGGGTACGGATGAAGCCCGGGTGTGCCTTGGTGGCGTTGACGGCGGTGGTGATCACGTAGGTGTGGCCGTGGCTGCTGGTTGCCTCGACCTCCTCGGCGGGCGCCCAGCCCTGCGCCTGCATGAGCCCCTTGATTCGCTTGTAGCGTGACCAGCCGACGCCGTGGTGTTTCTTGAGCCACTTACTGCCCCGGCCCTGGCGAATCAAGTCCATGATCTGCGGGTCATCAATCGTCGGATTGCTCACTCGAACACCTCCTGGGACCAGCCGCCGCCAGCCTTCTTTGTGTTGGCCCGAACCACAATGAAGCGGAAGGGGTACATCTCGGCCGCGATCTTCACCTTCACTTTCGCGTCGTCCCGAAAGAATCCCTTTACCTCGTGGATCTCCATCAGGCCGTCCGCCCTCATCACGGCGAAGTCGGGGGTATAGAACGTCTTGTCCGCGAGGCGCAGCTTGATCCCCTCGAACCGGAACCATGCGATCTCGCCGGCCGCTTTAAGCTCCTCGAGCCGGGCGGCATAGGCCGCCTCGGTGCGATTCATCTTGCCGGCCTTCATGCGGCCGAGGGCGAGGTCGGTCATTGCGCACGCTCCTTGTCGATGATGAAGGCCAGGGCGTGCGACAGGTCATCGACCCGCCAGCCCGCTTGAAACGCAGCCCGAAGCGTGGCCTTGATGTGCCCAGGCTGGGCGTCACGCAGTGCGGGCTCGTTATGCACCCGGCGGTGGCAGGTATCGCCCGGCCCGTCGCAGACCGGCATGGTGTAGCTGTCGGGGGCTTTCATCCCGGCGCCGGAGAGGTGCCAGATGCCTTTGAGGTGATGGGCCGCAATGCCTTGCGTGGTGCCGCAGATGGCGCAGGGCAGGGATCGGACGAAGGCGAGGTAAGCCTCGCTGCGCCACCGCTTGTCTTTCGCCCGCGATACACTACGAAGTTTGTTTCTCGCGGATGCCGGTTTTGTTGACGACAAACCGCGATTCATCGGTTTACGCGCCGGGCCGGGGCCGGACGCCAGGGGCGTTTTGCGGCTCAAAGGTGACCGCTTCATGCTGCCCCCTTGATCTCGGCCATCGCGGTCCCGGCGACTGCGAAGATGAAGTTGCCGCAGAGGAGCAGGTAGTCGATCCACTCGGCGCCCGCCATGCCGCCGCTTACCCACATACCGACTCCCATGGCATTGA
>JAWWBV010000416.1:0-2981 GCA_033720795.1 Halomonas sp.
ACCATGGCGGTGCAGGGCGCGGCGCCCAGCAGGATGGCGCCGGCCAGGTACTGGCTGGCCACGGCTTCGGGCAGCCAGGGGCGGAAGAGCACCATCAAAAAGAGCCAGGCGATGGCGAACATCGTGAAGGGCTTGATCAGCCAGTTCACGGTGGTGGTGATGACAAGCCCCTTCGGCTGCCGGCGCACCCCGAGCACCGCGGCGAAGTCGATCTGGGCCATCATGGGAAAGATCATCGCCCAGATCAGGATCGCCACCGGGATCGACACCCGGGCCACCTCGAGGCGCGACAGGGTCTCCGGAATCCCCGGGGCGAACTGGCCGAGCAGCACGCCGGCGACGATGGCCAGCGCCACCCACAGGGAGAGCAGGCGCTCGAAGAGCCCCATGCCCTCCGTCGTCGTCGCGGCGTCGGTGGTGGCGTGATGGCTCATGGGCGGCGCTCCCGGCGGGATAGGGTGGATCCCGCGACGATATATGATGTTCCATATGTCTTCAATCGACCCGCCGGCAGGGCGGCCGGGAGCTGCTATGCTCGGCGCCACCGGCACCCGGCGGGACCCGTGACCCCGCCGTCTCGACGCCCTGGTCCTGGACCCCTGCCATGGAGGCCTGCATGCCCGCCAATGATGCCTTGCGCCTGGACCGGCTGAGCATCGGTGATCTCGACGCCGTCAGCCTGACCCTCGCCCCCGGCGAGATTCTCTGTCTATCGGGTACCAGCGGCTCGGGCAAGAGCCGGCTGCTGCGCGCCGTGGCCGACCTGGAGCCCCACGGCGGCGAGGCCTGGCTCGGGGGGACGGCCCAGTCCTCGCTGGCCGGCCACGCCTGGCGGGCCCGGGTGATGCTGGTGCCGGCGGAGAGCCACTGGTGGGCCGACACGGTGGGCGAACACCTGCCCGAGGCGCGTCTCGATGACCTCGAGGCCCTCGGGTTCGCGGCCGAGGTGCGCGACTGGCAGGTCGCGCGGCTCTCCTCGGGCGAGAAGCAGCGCCTGGCGCTGATCCGGGCGCTGAGTCGCGAGCCGGCGGCGCTGCTGCTCGACGAGCCCACCGCCAACCTGGATGACGCCACGGCCCGTCGGGTCGAGGCGTGGCTCGGCGCGCGGATCCGCGCGCGGGGCTGGCCGGTGATCTGGGTCGCCCATGACCCGGCGCAGATCGACCGGGTGGCGGACCGTCACCGGCGCATCGTCGAGGGGCGACTGGAGGAGGCGGGCGCATGGGCGTGATCGCGCTGGCCTGGTGGCAGCTGGCCCTGGCGGCCCTGATGGTGATGGCGCTGGCCGGCTGCACGATGCTCGCCCGCCTGGGGATGGGGCGCAGCCTGCTCATCGCCGCGGCGCGCACGGTGATCCAGCTCGGCCTGGTCGGCCTGGTGCTCGAGGCGCTCTTCTCGGCGGCGCGCTTTCACTGGGTGGCGCTGATGGCGCTCGGCATGCTGCTGATCGCCGGGCGCGAGGTCATGGCCCGCCAGACGCGACGGCTGCGCGGCGGCTGGGCCTTCGGCATCGGCACCGTGGCGATGTTTCTCTCCTCGTTCACCGTCACCGTGCTGACCCTCACCGTGATCATCGGCCCCGAGCCCTGGTATCGCCCCCAGTACGCCATCCCGCTGCTCGGCATGATGCTCGGCAACACCATGACCGGCGTGGCCCTGGCACTGGACCGCCTCACCGACACGGCCTGGCGTCAGCGCGCGGTGATCGAGAACCGGCTGATGCTCGGCCAGCGATGGCAGGAGGCGATCGGCGATATCCGCCGTGAGGCGATGCGCAGCGGCATGATGCCGATGATCAACGCCATGGCCGCGGCCGGGGTGGTCAGCCTGCCGGGCATGATGACCGGCCAGATCCTCGCCGGCAGCCCGCCGGCGCTGGCGGTCAAGTACCAGATCCTGGTGATGTTCACCATCACCCTGGGCACCGGCTTCGGCACCCTGGCGGCGGTGGCGGCGGGCAGCCGCCGTCTGTTCGACGGCCGCGAGCGGCTGCGCCTGGAGCGGCTCTCGGCGCCCCGCGACTGAGCGGACCCGCCAAGCGAACGCGCCCGCCGAGGGGCGGGCGCGTGCATGGAGCAAGCGGGTGAGGCGTGGGGGCGTCGGGCCTCGACGCTCGTTCAGTCGATCAGCTCCACGGCTACCGCGGTCGCCTCGCCGCCGCCGATGCACAGGCTGGCGATGCCGCGCTTGCCGCCCTTGGTGCGCAGGGCGTGGATCAGGGTGGCGATGATCCGCGAGCCGGTGGAGCCGATGGGGTGGCCCTGGGCGCAGGCGCCGCCGAAGACGTTGACCTTCTCGTGGGGCAGGCCCAGGTCGTCCATGGCCATCAGGGTGACCACCGCGAAGGCCTCGTTGATCTCGAAGAGGTCGACGTCGTCGACGCCCCAGTCGAGCTTCTTCATCAGCTTGTCGATGGCGCCCACCGGGGCGATGGTGAACTCGCTCGGGTGACGCGAGTGGGTGCTGTGGCCGAGCATCCGCGCGATGGGCGTGGCGCCGAGTCGGTCGGCCGCCGCCTGGCTCGCCAGGATCAGCGCCGAGGCGCCGTCGGAGATGGAGCTGGAGTTGGCCGCGGTGATGGTGCCGTCCTTGGCGAAGGCCGGCCGCAGGGCGCGAATCTTGTCGAGCTTGGCCTGGAAGGGCTGCTCGTCGTGGTCGACCACGCTCTCGCCCTGGCGGCTCTTGACGGTGACCGGGGCCATCTCGGCGTCGAGGTGGCCGGCCTGGGTCGCCTCCATGGCGCGCTCCAGCGAGGCGATGGCGAAGTCGTCCAGGCGCTCGCGACCGTAGTCGCGCTGGCTGGCGACGTCCTGGGCGAAGACGCCCATCAGCTTGCCGGTCTCGGCATCCTCGAGGCCGTCCAGGAACATGTGATCCTTCAGCTCACCATGGCCCAGGCGGTAGCCGGCGCGGGCCTTGGTGAGCACGTGGGGCGCATTGGACATGGACTCCATGCCGCCGGCCAGCATCACCTCGCCGCT
>JAWWBV010000417.1:0-2978 GCA_033720795.1 Halomonas sp.
GCCCCCACCTCGCAGGCCTCGGCCCCGAGCTGGCGGGCCAGGTCCAGGGCCATCCGGGCGCGACTCTCCAGCAGGGCCTGCTGGGCGGCGGCATCGAAAGCCTGTGTCATGAACGTCTCTCCTTACTCGGCCGGCCGGTCGCCGGCCCTCAAGATGGTGCATTGTCCAGCCCCGTGCCGCGGGCTGATATACTGGCGCGATTCGATCCCCGACGAAGTGGAACCGGCATGACCCAGGAAGACCTCTCCCCGGCCGACGAGCGGCCCAGCAAGTCCCAGCTCAAGCGCGAGATGCAGTCCCTGCAGCGGCTCGGCGAGCAGATCATCGCCATGAGCGATGCCCAGCGCGCGCGCTTCCCGCTCTCCGACGACCTGCTGGCCGCCGTCGAGGAGACCGGACGCATCAAGGCCCGCGAGGCCCGCCGCCGCCACATGCAGTACGTCGGCAAGCTGATGCGCGGCGAGGACCTCGACGGCATCCAGGCGGTGTTCGACGAGATCGAGAACGAGAAGCTGCGCCGCGATCACGCCTTCCACCGCCTCGAGACGTGGCGCGACCGCCTCATCGACGAGGGCGACGACGCCGTCGAGGCCTTCGTGGTCGAGTTCCCCGACGTCGAGCGCCAGGCCCTGCGCCAGCTGATCCGCAACGCCCGCCGCGAGCGCGACCAGGGGAAGCCGCCGACCAACGCGCGCCGGCTCTTCAAGCTGATCCGCGATACCGCCGGCCTCTGACGCTCCCCTCGCATCATCTCCTCACCGGCGAAGCCAGCGAGTGACGACGAGGCCAGGCGGCGGCGAACGAGCCAGCGGAGTTTAGCGACGCCTAAATGAGCATGGCGAGTTCATCGCCAACGCCGCCTCGTCGAGCGCAGCGGCTTGCCTGTTACGACTGCGTGCCGCCGACGGTCAGCTCGTCCAGCTTCAGCGTCGGCTGGCCGACCCCCACCGGCACGCCCTGCCCCTCCTTGCCGCAGACGCCGATGCCGGTGTCGAGTTCCATGTCGTGGCCGATCATCGACACGCGCCCCATGGCCTCGGGGCCATTGCCGATCAGGGTCGCGCCCTTGACCGGCGCGGTGATCCGGCCGTCCTCGATCAGGTAGGCCTCGCTGGCCGAGAAGACGAACTTGCCCGAGGTGATGTCCACCTGGCCGCCGCCGAAGCTCACCGCGTAGATCCCGCGACGCACGCTCTTCAGGATATCCGCCGGGTCGTCGCTGCCCGCCCGCATGTAGGTGTTGGTCATGCGCGGCATCGGCAGGTGGGCGAAGGACTCGCGGCGGGCGTTGCCGGTGGGCGCCATGTCCATCAGCCGGGCGTTCAGCTTGTCCTGCATGTAGCCGGTCAGGATGCCGTCCTCGATCAGCGGGGTGCACTGGCCCGGGGTGCCCTCGTCGTCGACCGACATCGAGCCGCGGCGGTCGGCCAGGGTGGCATCGTCGACCACGGTGACGCCCTTGGCGGCGACCCGCTCGCCCATGCGCCCGGCGAAGGCCGAGCTGCCCTTGCGGTTGAAGTCGCCCTCCAGACCGTGCCCCACCGCCTCGTGGAGCAGGATCCCCGGCCAGCCCGGGCCCAGCACTACCGGCATCTGCCCGGCCGGCGCGTCGATCGCCTCCAGGTTGACCAGCGCCTGGCGCACGGCCTCCTTGGCATAGCGCTCGGCGACATTGTCGTCGCGCAGCCGCGCCATGGCGAAGCGGCCGCCGCCGCCGGCGCTGCCGCGCTCGCGCCGGCCGTTCCTGACCGCGATCACGCTGACGTTGAAGCGCACCAGCGGGCGGATGTCCGCCGCCAGGGTGCCGTCGCTGGCCCGCACCAGCACCACCTCATGGACGCCGGTGAGCGAGGCGCTGACCTGGGCCACCGAGGGATCCGCCGCCCGCGCCACGCGATCGGCCAGCTTGAGCATGGCGATCTTCTCCTCGGCACTGAGCCCGGAGAGCGGGTCGATGCCGGCGTAGCGAGCCGCGGGGGCCACGGCCACGCCCGGCGCCACGCGCTGGCGCGCGCCCGCGCGCACGATGCCGGCGGCGGTGCGCCCGGTCTCGGCCAGGGCGTCCGCGGTGATCTGGTTGGAGTAGGCGAAGCCGGTCTTTTCGCCGGCCAGGGCGCGCACGCCGACGCCGCCGTCGATGTTGTAGCTGGCCTCCTTGACCTCGCCGTCCTCCAGCACCCAGCCCTCGTGCCAGCTGCGCTGGAAGTAGAGATCGGCATAGTCGACGCCCGGCCCCATGGCATGGCCGAGTCCGGTCTCCAGGGCCGCGAGGTCCAGCCCGCCCGGCGCCAGCAGCAGGTCAGAAGCGTCGTCGAGCATGTCGTGAGTCTGTAATGTCATTCGGCACTTTCCAGAGCGATCCGCGGCGAGGTCCAGGGGCCCTGCACGCGATAATGAATTCGGGTCACGCGGTCGATGGCATCCCCGAACAGCTTGTCGGCGATGAACAGGGCACCGCCCACCACCGGCGCACCGGCCAGCACCGCCGCCAGCGGCAGGTTGTTGCTGACAGGCACAGTGACCGACAGTCGCTGATCGAGTTCCCGGCGCGCCAGGTCGACGCTGCCGTCCAGGGTGAAGTGGGTCGCCGGCCCCTCGATCTCCACCGGGCCACGGGTTTCCAGTACCCCACCATACAGGGTGGCGGCACCGCTGACACGATCGAAGGCGGTGCCCCGGCCGGTGACGTCGGAGAAATCCAGGCGCAGGCGCCGCAGCAGGTTGTCGACGTTGAGCAGCCCGACGACCCGGGCCGAGGGCGACTCCAGGTTGACGAAGCGCCCGTCGCGCAGCATCACCTCGAGGCTGCCCCGGGAGCGCGGCAGGGCGAACTGCCAGGGCGCGCCCGGCCAGGCGAGCTGGCTCTCCACGCGGGTCTCGGCGCTCTCCACGGCGACCGGCTGGTCGAGCGCCGCCAGGGCGCTGCCCAGGTCGCCGCCGGAGAGGTCGAGCCGGGCGCGGGTCAGGCTGTCGCCGGC
>JAWWBV010000418.1:0-2977 GCA_033720795.1 Halomonas sp.
CAGGCGCGGATCGAGGCGCGGGCCGCGGCCAAGAAGGCCAGGGACTTCGCCCGTGCCGACGCCATTCGCGACGAGCTCGCCGCCCTCGGGATCATCCTCAAGGATTCCCGCGAGGGCACCACCTGGGTCTTCGAGGCGCCCAGCGACTGACCGCGGCCCGCCCCGCGGCCGTGATCGCGCGCCCGGTTCCTGCACGGCAGGGGCCGGGCGCGTCGCGTTTCGGGGCGGAGGGTCAGCGAGGCGGCGAGGGCGGCAAAGGGATCTGGTGCGGCCAGTCGTCGGGGACCAGCATCAGACGCCGCTCTCCGTTCTCGGGGTGGCGCAGCGCGAGCTGCAGCGGCGTACCGCCGCTCTGGAAATGCGCCCTGAGCCGCCCGTCCAGGATCGACAGGGGCGCAAGCGTCTCGCCGCGGGGCAGGGCGAGCCAGTGCGGCTTGTGCAGCCAGGCGCCGCGGGTGCCCGGCGGCAGCCCGGCCCGCAGCCGGGGCCAGTCCCGGGCGTAGAGCCAGCGGCCGCGCAGGTGGTCGGGGGTGGCGTCGCGCGGCGCCGGCAGGGGCGCGTGCCAGGGGTAGAAGAGCACGCCCGGCATCGCCAGCCGCACGGGGGTGGCCGGTACGCTGCCCGAGGAGGGTGACTCTGCCGGTTGCCCGGACGACAGCAGCGGCTGCAGCGCCTCGATGGCCTCCGGGGTGCGCGCGAGGCAGAGCTGGTGATGGAAGAGGTGGTCGCGCTTGGCGAGCAGGCTGTCGGCCCCGCCCGGGCCGATCCAGCGCGCCTGGCTGTCCGGCGCACCGGGCCCCTCGTCGAGGCCCAGGTAGAACTTGATCGCCACCTCCAGGTGCACCGGGCGAGGGTCGTCGCGCCGGGCGTAGAGCAGGTCCAGCTCGCCCAGGGTGCGCTTGCCCTGATGGATGCGCAGGTTGTGGGCCAGCAGTCGCGTGGCCGGCGCCTCCTCGAGCAGGAACTGCCAGAGCCGCTCGTGGTAGAGCCCCATCCGCCCGCGCAGGGTGGGGGCGAGGTGGGCCTCCAGGCGGCCCGGCGCGCGTTCGTGTGCCCGCAGCCAGGCCGCCAGCCGGTCGTCATCGGCGAGGCCCAGCTCGGCGCGGGTCGGGCGCGGGACGCCCGGCAGCGCGACGAGGCAGGGCGCGAACAGGATCCAGCCCAGGTCGCGGACCAGCGGGTGGCGGCAGTGATCGAGGAGGCGTTGCGCCGAGGCGGTGAGCGGCATGGCGAGGATCCGACGTTGGTGCCCGTGTCTGACATTGAAGCTATACAGGCCTTATACTCAGGATACATTCATAAGGAACCGGGTGAACATGATGATTCGTCCCCTGTCTCGCCGCGTCTCCCTGGCGGCCGCGTCGCTGATCGCCATCTCCACGGCCCAGGCGCAGGAGCCCGTGGTGGTGGCCTCCAAGATCGATACCGAAGGCTCGGTGCTCGGCCAGCTGATCCTGCAGCGACTGGAGGAGGGCGGCATCGAGGTCGAGGATCGCCTGCAGCTCGGCGGCACCAGCATCGTGCGCGAGGCGCTGCTGGCCGGCGAGATCGATCTCTACCCCGAGTACACCGGCAACGGCGCCTTCTTCTTCGACATGACCGACAGCCCGGTGTGGAACGACGCCGCCAAGGCCTATGACACCGTGCGCGAGCGTGACGCCGAGGCGAACGATCTCGTCTGGCTGACGCCCGCCGAGGCCAACAACACCTGGGCGATCAGCGTGCGCGGCGAGCTGGCCCGCGAGCACGGCCTTTCGAGCCTCGAGGACCTGGCGGACTACCTCGCCGACGGCGGCGACTTCAAGCTGGCGGCGAGCGCGGAGTTCGTGGAGTCGCCCCAGGCGCTGCCGGCCTTCCAGTCGGCCTACGGCTTCGAGCTCGACGAGGAGGAGCTGCTGATCCTCTCCGGCGGCAACACCGCGGCGACCATGCGCGCCGCCGCCCAGCAGACCAGCGGCGTCAATGCGGCCATGACCTACGGCACCGACGGCGGCCTGCAGGCCCTGGACCTGGTGGTCATGGACGATACCCTGGGCGTGCAGCCGGTCTATCAGCCGGCGCCGGTGGTCCGCGAGGCGGTCCTCGACCGGCACCCCGAGATTGCCACGCTGCTCGACCCGGTCTTCCGGGCGCTGGACAAGGAGACCCTGCAGCGCCTCAACGGCGACGTGGCGGTGAACGGGCGTGCCCCGGACGCCGTGGCGGCCGAGTTCCTCGATACCCTGGGCGACTGAGGCCACCTTGCCCTTCGATCGTCCCCGCCACAATGTCGTGCTGCTGAGCCTGTCGCTGGTCGGCCTGCTGGTCTGGCTGGCCCTCGACACGGTGAGCGTGGCGCCCAACCGCATCGTGCCCGGCACCGCCCATGGCCTGGCGGCATCGCTCGGCTGGGCCGGCGCCCTGGTCTCGGCGCTGCCGCTGCTGGCGCTCGCCGCCCTGGCCCGGCGGCCGACGCCGCCGGCGCTGCGCCTCGCCCTGGGGCTCACCGTGCTGATGCTGAGCGCCTTGCCGCTCTGGCTCTCCCTGGCGGCGCATCGCCTGGTCGACCCCGGCGCGACGGGGGCTCGCCTGGGCGTCGGCGCCGGCGTCTGGTGGCTGCTCTTCCTGCTGCTGATGCTGCTGGTGGAGCTGCGTAGTCGCCTGGCGCTGTCGCGTCTGACGGGCGTCGTGCTGCTGGCGCTGCCGGTTGCCGTGCTCGGGCTCTGTCTCAGCCGGTGGCTCGCGCCCCTGGCGCTGTGGCAGGAATATCAAGGGCGCCGCGACCAGTTCCTGGGCGCCATCCTCGAGCACCTGGCGCTGGTCGGTGCGGCGGTCGGGGTGAGCCTGCTGCTCGGCTTGGCCGCGGCGCTCGCCATGCGCCGCTGGCAGGCCGCCCAGCGGATCGGCTTCGGCGCGCTCAACGTCCTGCAGACCATCCCCAGCATCGCGCTCTTCGGCCTGCTGCTGGCCCCGCTCGCCTGGCTCTCGGCCCACGTCG
>JAWWBV010000419.1:0-2974 GCA_033720795.1 Halomonas sp.
CTCGAGCAGCTGGCCGGGCGCGAGGCGCGACAGGGCCTGCTTGGCCTTGAGCAGCGGCAGCGGACAGGGAAGACCGCGGGCATCGAGCAGATCGTCGGGTTGCAGCGCCATGTTGTCTCCCGGGAGAATGCAGTGAGTCGTGCAGGCCGGCGGCCGACACGCAAGTTCCTGCGATTTAAAGGCACTTTGCGGACCGAATCAATGTCGAAGCCCAACGCCCGCCCCTGCTTTTGCCCCGTGACGAGGATGGCCATGCTGCGTCGAACCGGATCCTGCCTCACCGCCAGCGCCCTCTGCCTGGCGCTCGCCCTGCCGGGCCAGGCCCAGTCCGCGGACCGCTTCGAGGCGCCCGGGCTGACCGACCGCGGCGGCACGCCGATCGCCAGCGGCGACTACGGCCTGCCGAGCCTCACCCACGGCGGCAGCCAGGCGATCAGTGGCGAGGAGCGGCGCCTGGGGCGCGCCTGGCTGCGCCAGTTCCGCGCCCGGGCCCCCGAGTGGCAGGACGCCATCGCCCAGGACTACGTGGAGTCGCTGGTCGCCCGCCTGCTGCCCCACAGCGGCCTCACCCGGGCGGAGACCGTCGTCACCCTGGTGGAGAGCCGCCTGCTCAACGCCTTCGCGGTACCCGGCGGGGTGATCGGCGTCAACGCCGGGCTGTTCGCCTTCGCCGAGCGGGAGGCCGAGCTCGCCTCGGTGGTCGCCCATGAGCTCGGCCACCTCGCCCAGCGCCACTACGCCCGCGGCCGGGAGCGCGCCGAGCAGACCCAGATCCCGACCATGGCCGCCATGCTGGCCGGCATGCTGCTCGCCGCCGGCGGTGGCGGCGACGCCGGCATCGCTGCCGCCATGGGCACCCAGGCGGCCTTCATCCAGGACCAGCTGCGCTACTCGCGGCGCTTCGAGCAGGAGGCCGACCGCGTCGGCCTGCAGGCGATGGCCGGCGCCGGCTACGACCCGGAGGCCATGGTGGAGATGTTTCGCGCCATGCAGCGCATGGTCAGCCTGCAGGGCGGCAATCCGCCGGAGTTCCTGCTCTCCCACCCGATGACCGAATCCCGCATCAGCGATACCCAGGCCCGCGCCAGCCAGACGACCGTGGCGACGCCGCGGGGCGAGGCGCTCGAGTACGCGCTGGTCAGGGCCCGCGCCCTGCTGGCGATCCACGACCGCGATCCCCAGCAGGCCGCCACCCGGCTGGCCCAGGACCAGGCCCCCGCGGCGACCCGGCGCTACCTGGCGGCGCTGCTCGACGCCCGGGCGGGGCGCACCGACCGGGCGCTGAACGCGCTCGACGCCCTGGCCCGCGCGCACCCGGATCTCGCGATGCTGCCGGCCACCGCGGCTCAGGTGGCCTTCGCCGCCGGCCGCACCGACGACGCCATCGCCCGCAGCCGGGCCCAGCTGCGCCTGATGCCGGACTACGTGCCGACCCGCCGCCTGCTCGGCGAGGCGCTGCTGCAGCGCGATCCCGACGAGGCCTACCGGGTGCTGCGCGAGCTGGCCGAGCGCCGCCCCGAGGACCCGCAGGTGTTCACCCTGCTCGCCGAGGCCGCCGGGCGCAGCGGTCGGGAGGCCTGGGGCCACCTGGCCCGCGCCGAGCAGCTGCAGCTCACCGGCCATATCGATCGTGCCATTCGCCAGCTCGAGGTCGCCAAGGAGGTCGCCGAGCGCCAGGGCGAGCCCGCCGCGACGAGCGCCATCGAGCGGCGCCGGGAGGCCTTCCTCGGCTATCGGGAGACGCTGGAGGAGTTTCGATAGCGCCGAGCGCCGAGCAGAATGGGACTTGGCTCCAGAGAGCCATAAAGCAGAAACCCTGCTGGACTCGGCATCCAGCAGGGTTTCTCGTTTTCTGCCTCGGCACCAGCTGCCCGTCAACAAGCGGCTGGGCGCTTGCTGCTCGGCGCTTACTTCTTGAAGTTGAGCATCCGCTCCAGGGGCTTGAGGGCAGCCAGGCGCAGCGCATCATCGACGAACACCTCGCCCGTCCCCTGGCGCAGCGCGCCGGCCAGGTTATCCAGGGCGTTCATCGCCATCCACGGGCAGTGGGCGCAGCTCTTGCAGGTGGCGCCGTTGCCGGCGGTGGGCGCCTCGAACAGCGTCTTCTCCGGCACCGCCTGCTGCATCTTGAAGAAGATGCCGCGGTCGGTGGCGACGATCAGCCGCTCGTGGGGCAGCTCCTTCGCCGCGGTGATCAGCTGGGAGGTGGAACCCGCCACGTCGGCCAGTTCCACCACCGAGGCCGGCGACTCCGGATGCACCAGCACCGCGGCATCGGGATAGAGCGACTTGAGGTCCTCGACGCCCTTGGCCTTGAACTCCTCGTGGACGATGCAGGCACCGTCCCAGAGCAGCATGTCGGCGCCGGTCTGCTTCTGGATGTAGCCGCCGAGGTGCTTGTCCGGAGCCCAGAGGATCTTCTCGCCGCGCGCCTGGAGGTGCTCGATCACGTCCACCGCGATGGACGAGGTCACCACCCAGTCGGCCCGCGCCTTCACCGCCGCGGAGGTGTTGGCGTAGACCACCACGGTGCGGTCGGGGTGGGCGTCGCAGAAGGCCGCGAACTCGTCGGCCGGGCAGCCCAGGTCCAGCGAGCAGGTCGCCTCCAGGGTCGGCATCAGCACGCGCTTCTCGGGGGAGAGGATCTTGGCCGTCTCGCCCATGAAGCGCACGCCGGCCACCACCAGGGTATCGGCCTCGTGGCGGGCGCCGAAGCGCGCCATCTCCAGGGAATCGGCGACGCAGCCGCCGGTCTCCTCGGCCAGCTGCTGAATGGCATCATCGGTGTAGTAGTGCGCCACCAGCACGGCGTTGTTGGCCTCGAGGAGCGCCTTGATCTCCTCGATGCGCGCCTCATCCTCGGCGGGGATGCGGGTGGGGCAGTAGGTGCGTGCCAGCTGCTCGCGCAGATCGGCACGGGAAGTCATGATCGTCATCGTGTCTACCACTGTGACCGGCAGGGGCTCCCCCTGCA
>JAWWBV010000420.1:0-2968 GCA_033720795.1 Halomonas sp.
CGCCTCTCCGGGCCGCGACTGCTCGCGGCCCTGACCCGCGGCCTGACGTCGACCGGGTGCGACGTCATCGACGTCGGCATGGTCCCTACCCCGGTGCTCTACTTCGCCACCCACGTGCTCGAGGGCACGGCCTCGGGCGTGATGGTCACCGGCAGCCACAACCCGCCGGACTACAACGGCTTCAAGATCGTGCTCGGCGGCGAGACGCTCTCCGGCGAGGCGATCACCGCGCTGCACACCCGCCTCGCCACGAATGATCTCGCCGAGGGCGAGGGCCAGACGCGCCAGGAAGACGTGCGCGAGGCCTATCTCGCGCGCATCCTCGGCGACGTGACGCTTTCCCGGCCGCTCAAGGCGGTGGTCGACTGCGGCAACGGCGTGGCCGGCGAGCTCGGCCCGCGGCTGGTCGAGCGCCTGGGCGCCGAGACGATCCCGCTGTTCGCCGAGATCGACGGCACCTTCCCCAACCACCATCCGGATCCGGGCAAGCCCGAGAACCTCCAGGACCTGATCCGCACCGTGCAGGAGACCGGCGCCGACATCGGCCTGGCCTTCGACGGCGACGGCGACCGCCTCGGCGTGATCACCCCGAGCGGCAAGCTGATCTACCCCGACCACCTGCTGATGGCCTTCGCCGAGGACATGCTGTCGCGCAACCGCGACGCCCGCGTGATCTTCGACGTCAAGTGCACCGGCAACCTGACCCGGGTGATCGAGGAAGCGGGCGGCACGCCCGAGATGTGGCGCACCGGCCACTCGCTGATCAAGGCGCGCATGAAGGAGACCGGCGCGCAGCTCGCCGGCGAGATGAGCGGCCACATCTTCTTCCAGGAGCGCTGGTACGGCTTCGACGACGGCCTCTACGCGGCCGCCCGGCTGCTGGAGATCCTCGCGAAGCAGGATGACGATGCCGACGCCTTCTTCGCCCGCTATCCTCAGGATCTCGGCACCCCGGAGATCAACATCGCCGTGACCGACGAGACCAAGTTCGCCCTGGTGGACCGCCTGGCCCGGGAGGGCGACTTCGGCGACGACGGCGTCAAGACCACCCTGGACGGCATCCGCGTCGACTACCCGGACGGCTGGGGGCTGTGTCGCGCCTCCAACACCACGCCGGTGCTGGTGCTGCGCTTCGAGGGCAAGGACGAGGCGGCGCTCACGCGTATCCGCGCCCGTTTCGCCGACGCCCTCGCCCAGGTGTCGCCCGAGCTCGAGCTGCCCCTCTGAGGGGCGGCTCGCCCCACGAACTCTCGCCAGACGAAACAGCACAGGGAACCCGACCGATGACCGAACAGACCCGCGACCCGCGCCAGGTGGTGGAGGTGCTCTCCGAGGCGCTGCCCTACATCCAGCGCTTCTCCGGCAAGACCGTGGTGGTGAAGTACGGCGGCAACGCCATGACCGAGGACGCCCTGATCGACTCCTTCGCCCGCGACATGGTGCTGATGAAGGAGGTCGGCATCAATCCGGTGGTGGTGCACGGCGGCGGCCCGCAGATCGGCGACCTGCTCGCCAAGCTCAACATCGAGTCGCGCTTCGTCAACGGCATGCGGGTCACCGATGCCGAGACCATGGACGTGGTGGAGATGGTGCTGGGCGGCCTGGTCAACAAGGGCATCGTCAACCTGATCAATCAGTCCGGCGGCAAGGCGATCGGCCTGACCGGCAAGGACGGCGCCCAGATCCGCGCGCGCCAGCTCAAGGTGGAGCACCAGAGCCCGGAGATGACGGCGCCGGAGATCATCGACATCGGCCATGTGGGCGAGGTGGAGCACATCTCCACCGACCTGATCGAGATGCTCGCCGCCCGCGACTTCATCCCGGTCATCGCCCCCATCGGGGTCGATGCCAAGGGTCGCAGCTACAATATCAACGCCGACCTGGTGGCCGGCAAGGTGGCCGAGGCCCTGGACGCCGAGAAGCTGATGCTGCTGACCAACGTGGCCGGCCTGATGAACGCCGAGGGCGAGGTGCTCACCGGCCTGACCACCGGCCAGGTGGATGCCCTGATCGCCGACGGCACCATCCACGGCGGCATGCTGCCGAAGATCCGCTGCGCCCTGGAGGCCGTGAAGGGCGGCGCCAAGAGCGCCCACATCATCGACGGCCGGGTGCCTCACGCCACCCTGCTGGAGATCTTCACCAACGCCGGTGTCGGCACCCTGATCACCGACGAGCCGCAGGAGCCCGGCGAGAGCTGAGCCCCACGCCCTCACCCGCTTGAGCCAGCCACCAAGAGCTGGCCTTGCGAGCCGCGCCCCACGGGGCCGGCCCGATCCACCCGACCGACAAGAACATAACGACATGACGCAGGAAACCCACACCCCCAGCCGCCGTGAGCAGATCCTCCAGGGACTGGCGCTGATGCTGGAGGAAGACAGCGGCAAGCGCATCACCGTGGCCGCGCTGGCCCGCCAGGTCGGCGTCTCGGAGGCGGCGCTCTATCGCCACTTCCCGAGCAAGGCGCGGATGTTCGAGGGCCTGATCGAGTTCATCGAGGAGAGCCTCTTCGAGCGCATCGGCCGGATCCTCGAGGAGGTGCCCGAGGCGGTGCCGCGCTGCGGCCAGATCCTCACCCTGGTGCTGGCCTTCGCCGAGAAGAACCCGGGCCTCTCGCGCCTGCTCGGCGGCGACGCCCTGACCGGCGAGACGGCGAGGCTGCGCCTTCGCATCCACCAGCTCTTCGAACGCCTGGAGACCCAGCTCAAGCAGGTGCTGCGCGAGGCCGAACTGCGCGAGGGGCGCCGCCCTGCCCTGCCGGTCTCCGCCGCCGCCAACCTGATGCTGGCCCAGCTCGAGGGGCAGATCTCGCGCTACGTGCGCAGCGACTTCCGCCACCGCCCCACCGAGCACTGGGACGACCAGTGGCCGCTGCTCTCGGCGCAGCTGTTGCGCCCCGCTCCGCAGACGGCCTAAGCGGCCAAGCGGGGGCTGGATCCAGGCAGCACATCGCAAGAAACCCCACCAG
>JAWWBV010000421.1:0-2954 GCA_033720795.1 Halomonas sp.
AACGCATCGGCATCGAGGAGCGCGATGCACGGCTGTCGATCGTCAACCTCATCCTCTCGGTGCGCAACCGCGTGCACCTGGCGCGCATCATCAAGCGCCTGCGTAACCTCTCCCACGTGGGCCGCATCACCCGACTCGGCAACTGATCCCGCAGCGCCCCACCCGTCGCCGACGGCGGCGGGCGAGGCGTTGCTTTTCTCGACCCGTAGAACACCAACAACGCCATGAGGAGCACTACCATGAGCAACAAGGCCGTGATCAACACCGACCAGGCGCCCGCCGCCATCGGCCCCTACTCCCAGGCCATCAAGGCCGGCAACACCGTCTACATCTCCGGCCAGATCCCCCTGGACCCGACCAGCATGGAGATCGTCTCCGACGACTTCGAGGCCCAGGCGCGCCAGGTCTTCACCAACCTCAAGGCCGTCTGCGAGGAGGCCGCCGGCACCCTGCAGGACGTGGTCAAGGTCAACCTCTACCTGGTCGACCTGGGCCAGTTCGCGGTGGTCAATCAGGTGATGGAAGAGTTCTTCAAGGCGCCCTTCCCGGCGCGTGCCGCGGTGGGCGTGAAGGCACTGCCGAAGGGCGCGCTGGTCGAGGCGGAAGCCGTGATGGTCATCGGCGACTGACCGAAGCCGTCTGCCACCCGGCATGCGCCTCTTCCTGGCCCTGATGCCGCCGCCGGCCCTGCGCCGGCGGCTCGCCGAGCTCGCCGCGCGGGCCCATGCCCACTGCGGCGGACGGCGCGTGCCCGACGACAGCCTGCACCTGACCCTCGCCTTCCTCGGCGAGCTCCCGACGGCCCAGGCCGCGGCGCTCTCGCGCTGGGTGGAGGCAAGGCAGATCCCCGAGGGGGAGTGGCGCCTGGACGCCTGGGGGGCCTTTCGCCGCCCGGGCATCGTCTGGGTGGGAGGCCAGGCGTCCGACCGGGCGCTGTTACGCCTCCAGGCCTCGCTGTGGCAGGACCTCGAGCGGCGGGGCGTCACGGGCCGCCCGGCACGCTTCATCCCCCACGTGACGCTGCTGCGCCGGGCCCACCGGCTGGATCTCGCGGGGCTGACGCCGCCGGACCTGGCCTGGCCCTACCGGCAGGTGGCGCTGGTGCGCTCCTTGACCGATCAGCACGGCGCCCGCTACACGACCCTCGCCCGTTCCCCGGCGCCCTGAGCGCGTCGTCGACCCGTCACGCCCTGGCGGGCAGGAAGCCGCCCGCCTTCAGCACCTGGGCATAGCCCTCGCGATAGCTCGGATAGCGGAAGCGATAGCCGCTCTCGAGCAGACGCGCGTTGTCGCAGCGCTTGCTGGCACGGCGGCGCAGGGGCGACTGGATGGTTTCGGTGGCCTCGACCTTGAGCTGCCTGGCGAGCCACGCCATCACCTCGTTGAGCGGCGCGGGTTCGCAGTCGCTGGCGAGGTAGAGCGGCGCGAGGGCTTCGCCGGCGAGCGACTGGCCGATCAGGTGCGCCAGTACCCCGGCGCAGTCGTCGCGATGGATACGGTTGGAGTACATCACGGGACTCGCCGGCGCGATGCGTCCCTCGCCGACCTGGCGGATCAGGCGGTCGCGGCCGGGGCCGTAGATGCCCGAGAAGCGCACCACCGTGCCGGGCAGATCATGGTCGATCAGCGCCTGCTCGGCCTCGCACATCAGGGTGCCCGAGAAGCCAGACGGCTCGGCGGGGCTCGCCTCGTCGACCACTTCGCCGTCGCGCTGGGCATAGACACTGGTCGAGGAGACGAAGAACACCCGCTGCGGCGGCCGGTCGCGGCCGGCGAACTCCTGGAGCACGGCCTTGAGGCCATCGGGATAGGCGGCGCGATAGGCCTCCTCCTCGAAGCGGTCGGCGCTGACCACGTAGACCAGGGTGTCGGCGTCGGGCAGCCCGGGAAGGGTGGTCGGATCGGCGAGGTCGACCGCCACGGCCTCGAGGCCGCTGCCCTCCAGCGCCTGCAGATGGCGGCGCGCCCCGATCACGCGGTGCCCCGTTTCGCGCAGTTCGCGTCCCAAGGCCGTGCCGATGTCGCCACAGCCGAGAATCAGTGTCGTCGTCTTCACCTTTCCCTCACCCCCTGATAAAAAGTCCCTATTGGCATTATCGTGTCTCGTCCTATCGGGCATGATCGCCTTCGACCGTCACCCGCTTGAGAAGAGGATGCCTGCCGGCACCACATGACTCTAACAGAACTCCGCTATATCGTGACACTGGCCCAGGAGCGCCACTTTGGACGCGCCGCGGAGCGCTGCTTCGTCTCCCAGCCGACCCTGTCGGTGGCCGTCAAGAAGCTCGAGGAAGAGCTCGGCGTGGCGCTGTTCGAGCGCTCGAAATCCACCGTGCAGGTCACGCCGATGGGCGAGCGGATCGTCGAACAGGCCCAGCGCGTTCTCGAACAGAGCAGCGTGATCAAGGAGCTGGCCACCGCCGGCCGCGACCAGCTGGCGAGCCCGCTGCGCATCGGCGCCATCTACACCATCGGCCCCTACCTCTTCCCCTACCTGATCCCGGAGCTCTCCCGGCAGGCCCCCCAGATGTCGCTCTACATCGAGGAGGGCTTCACCGGCAACCTGCGCCGCAAGCTCAGGAGCGGCGAACTCGATGCGATCATCATCGCGCTGCCCTTCACCGAGACCGACGTGGTCACCAAGCCACTCTACGAGGAGGCCTTCGAGGTGCTGCTGCCGGCCGATCACCGCTGGGCACAGCGCGAGAGCATCGACAAGGAGGACCTGCTGGAGGAGCGCCTGCTGCTGCTCGGCGAGGGCCACTGCTTCCGCGACCAGATCCTCGAGGCCTGCCCGGCCATCAGCCATCAGCTCAACAGCCCATCCAACACCCTCACCGCCGAGGGCGGGTCGATGGAGACCATCCGCCACATGGTGGCCTCGAAGCTCGGCATCACCGTGCTGCCGCGCTCGGCCATCGGCACCGGGCACTACGAGAGCGGCATGCTGATCA
>JAWWBV010000422.1:0-2944 GCA_033720795.1 Halomonas sp.
CCATCGTCTTCGGCCTGCTGATGGTGTTCCTGATCCTCGCCGCCCAGTACGAGAGCTGGTCGCTGCCGCTGGCGGTGCTGACCGCCACGCCCTTTGCCCTGCTGGGCGGGATCGGCGGCATCTTCCTGCGCGGCCTGGACACCAGCGTCTACGTGCAGATCGGCATCCTGGTCGTGGTGGGCCTGGCGGCCAAGAACGCCATCCTGATCGTCGAGTTCGCCGAGCTGCAGCGCCGCGAGATGGGCAAGTCGATCCGCGAGGCGGCGATCACGGCGGCGGAGTTGCGCTTCCGGCCGATCGTCATGACCTCCCTGGCGTTCATCTTCGGCACCCTGCCGCTGATGCTCGCCACCGGGGCGGGCGACACCAGCAGCCACCATATCGGCACCACGGTGGCGATCGGCATGGCCTCGGTGGCGATCCTCGGCAGCCTCTTCGTGCCGACCTTCTACGCCATGATCGCAGTGGTCTCCGCCCGGCTGCGGCGCAAGCCGGAGCGGGACGGCGAGGCGGCCGACGCCGAGCCGCGCGGCCACGCCTGATGGCGGTTCGGTCAGGCGGAGACGACGTCCCGCCGAACGCACAGGGGCGCCCCAGAGGGGGCGCCCCTTTTTTCAGGTCAAACATGCGCGGCTTCGATGTCGAGGGCGAACGCCGTTTTTATAAGGATGTTCGAATGCATCCTTGATTCGGATCAGGAGCGGGCCGCCCCGATGGTCTAGGATGGGGAAAAAGACTCATTCGTTGGCTAAGTGTTACCGGGAGGTACGCCGCATGGATACCCTCATCGAGATCGCCCTGGGCTTCCCCGTGGGGGTCTTCAGCGCCCTGCTGGTGCTGGTCGCCGGCTACTGGCTGCTGGTGGCGCTGCGCCTGGCACCGGTCGAGCTCTTCGAGCATGACAGCCTGCGTGACGATACGCTGGCCAGCGCGCTGGTCTCGCTGGGGTTCATCGGGGTGCCGGCCTCGCTGTCGCTGACCCTGCTGATCGGCCTGGCGGGCGCGCTGACGCTTGGCGTGGAGCTCGCCGTGCTGCAGTGGCTGCCGCTGGGCTTCTTCCGCATCCCGCTGGGGATCCTGGTGATCTGGGGCGCCTTCGCGCTGGCCTCGCCGCTGGCGGCCTGGCTCTGCCAGCGGCTGCATCAACGGCTCCACCAGCGGCGCCCCGGCACGCCGGAGCGCCTGCCGCGCTGCCTGCTCGGGGAGCCTGTGCGCATCACCGCCGTGTCGGCCGACGAGGCGGGCAGCGTCACGGCGGTGCTGGAGGGCGACCCGAGCCATGAGGTGCAGCTGGCCACCAAGTCGGGGGACGCGCCAGAGGTCGGGGAGCATCGGGTGCTGGTGAAGTACCTGCGGCGAGACGGCCGCTATCGCGCCGTGCCCGAAAGCGACTACCTGGACGCCCGCACGCGGCTTCGGCGGCTGCACCTGCTGCACGGCGCCAAGCCGCATAACGGCTCGTCGGCGTGAGGGGCCGGCCGCCTGCAATCAGGCTGGCTCGGTCTCGTCGCGGCGCATCAGTGCCAGCTGGGCATCCACCAGGGCCATGCCGCGCTCGTGGATGGAGTAGGCGTCGGGATCGCGCAACCAGTCATGGAAGAGGCCGCTGAGGATCGCCTGTACCAGGCGCGTGGCGACCTGGGGATCGAGCCCCTCCTTGAGCAGCCCCAGGCGGTGGGCGTCGGCGAAATAGCCGCTCAGTGCGTCCAGGCATTCGCCGGCCATCTCCGTCTGGATGGCGCAGGGGTCGATGTCGCCGAAGAACTCGCAGCGGTGGATCAGGATGGCGAGGACGCGACGGTGGCGGGGCTGCTCCAGTCGCAACAGGCTCAGCTGGAAGCCCAGTCGAACGGTCTCCAGCGGTGAGTCGTGCGACGCCCCAGCCTCCGCCACGAGTTCCTCGAAGGGCATGCGCACCCGGTCGAGCATGGCGCGAAAGAGGTCGGCCTTGTTCTTGAAGTGCCAGTAGACCGCGCCGCGGGTCAGGCCGGCGTGGCGGGCGATCTGTTCCAGCGAGGTGCGCGCGACGCCATTGTCGAAGAATACCTCCTCGGCGGCAACGAGCAGTGCCTCGCGGGTGGCTTCGGCTTCGGCCTTGGTGCGTCTGGCCATGGAGGGCTCTCAAAGTATCACGATTTTCCCCATTCTACCGGAGTGGCCCGTTTTTTACATTCATGTGTGTATGGATATGTAATCGCCGGGCAAGGATCGCCGGGCTCGTCTTCCACGGGCCAGGAGCGTATAAGAAACGCCTGAAAACACCGTTTCGTGATGCAAGGAGCGCCGCATGGCCCGTTCCCCCTTCGAGATCGCCGGCACCCGGGTGGCGCCGGGATCGCGCACCCAGATCGACGTGCCCGTGGCGCGCCTCTATACCCATGCGCCGCTCTACATTCCCCTGGAAGTGGTGCACGGCCGACAGTCGGGGCCGGTGCTGCTGGTCTGCGGCGGCATCCACGGCGACGAGATCAACGGCGTGGAGATCGTGCGCCGCCTGCTGCGCTCCAAGCAGCTCCAGGGGCTGCGTGGCACCCTGATCGGCGTGCCCATCGTCAATGTCTTCGGCTTCGTGCAGCACAGCCGCTACCTGCCGGACCGGCGCGACCTCAACCGCTGCTTCCCGGGCAGCGAGTCGGGCTCGCTGGGGGGGCGCGTGGCGGCGCTGTTTCGCGAGCAGATCGTCGACCAGGCCAGCCACATCATCGACCTGCACACCGGGGCGATCCACCGCACCAACCTGCCGCAGATCCGCGCCCAGCTCGTCCCCGGCGGCGAGACCGAGCGCATGGCCAACGCCTTCGGTGCGCCGGTGATCCTCAACGCCGACCTGCGCGAGGGCAGCCTGCGCCACTACGCCCAGCACCGCGGCATCCCGGTGCTCACCTACGAGGCGGGGGAGGCGCTGCGCTTCGACCAGTGGGCGATCACCCCGGGGGTGAGGGGC
>JAWWBV010000423.1:0-2935 GCA_033720795.1 Halomonas sp.
CAGCGAGCGTGTGCCCTCGAGCAGGGCGCCGCCGCGGGCCGCCTTGCTGGTGTCCGAGGGGCGCAGGGCGACCCGGTCGGCGAGGGCCTCGGCCAGCGACCAGAGCGCCTCGGGCTCGCCCGCCTTGAGCTCGAGCTCCAGTTCGCGGATCGCCACCACCCGCTCGCCGGCCCGGATCTCGCCGATGTCCAGGGCGAGCTCGATGGTCGCGCCCGCGTGCTCGAGCCACCAGGTCTCGCGGGCGAAGTCGGTGGCGAAGCGTGGCGCCAGGCGCTCGAGCAGGCCCGCCTCGCGCTCGGCCAGGGGCGGCAGGGCCGCGAGCCCCTCGAGGTCGAGGCCGGGGCCCGGCACCTCCCACTCCCACTCGCCGCGGGTCGAGAGCCCGCCGCCGCCCTGGCCGCGGGTCTTCAGCGTCTGCAGCAGGCGCCCGTCGGCGCGGCGCAGGCGCAGCGCCATGCGCGCGCCCTCCAGGTCGCCCTCGGGGGTGTCGAAGTAGGTGTTGCCGAGCTGGGTGAGCGTCGGCGTCACCCCGGCCAGGCGGGGGTGTCGTCGCAGGGCCTCGGGCCCCTCGGCCGCCAGGGCGAGCTTGAGTTCGATCTCGTGTGCCATCGGGAGAGCCACCTCGGTTCGATGAATATTGGATGATTTTTTCATGACGCTGAGGGTGTCAGTCACTATACTGACGCCGCCATTTTTCCAGGTTCCTAGATGCCCATGGTGACATCCAATCCCTTCTCCGCGATGTTCGGCCGCTCGCCATTCCATCCGCTGCTGGCCCACATCGTCAAGGCCAACGCCTGTGCCGACGAGCTGCTGCCCTTCTTCGAGGCGTCCCTCGAGGGCGACTGGGACACCGCCGAGCAGCATCGCGAGACCATCACCCGCCTCGAGCACGAGGCCGATGAGCTCAAGACCGAGCTGCGTCTCAACCTGCCCAACACCATGTTCCTGCCGGTCTCGCGCTCCGACCTGCTCGACCTGATCAGCGTCCAGGACAAGATCGCCAACAAGGTCCGCGACATCACCGGGATCATGCTCGGGCGTCGCATGCAGGTGCCCGAGGAGCTGGCCCAGCCGATGCGTGACTACATGCGCACCTCGGTGGCCTGCGTGGCCCAGGCGCGCCACGCCCTCGAGGAGCTCAAGGACCTGCTCGAGTCCGGCTTCGGCCGCAACGTCTCCGACGTGATGCAGAAGCTGATCCGCGAGCTGCACGTGCTCGAGCAGCAGGCCGACGGCCAGCAGGTGGCGATCCGCCGCCAGCTGTTCGAGCTCGAGGATCGCCTGCCGCCGGTGGACGTGATGTTCCTCTACAAGATCATCGACTGGGTGGGCGAGCTCTCCGACCGCGCCGAGCGCGTCGGCAGCCGACTGCAGATCATGACGGCCAACTGAACGCAGCGGCCCCGGCGATCCCGGGGCCTCGTTGTTTCGCTCTTCTTCTGACCGCAACAAGGGAACGCTCCCTATGTCGATCATTGCTCAGCACGGCGAGGTCTTCATCATCCTCGCCTGTCTCTTCGGCTTCTTCATGGCCTGGGGCGTCGGCGCCAACGACGTGGCCAACGCCATGGGCACCTCGGTGGGCTCCCGGGCCATCACCATCAAGCAGGCGATCATCATCGCCGTGATCTTCGAGTTCCTCGGCGCCTGGCTGGCCGGCGGCGAGGTCACCAACACCATCCGCAAGGGGATCATCGATCCCGAGCTGCTGCGCGATGACCCCCAGCTGCTGGTCTACGGCATGCTGGCGGCGCTGCTCGCGGCGGCGACCTGGCTGCTGGTCGCCTCCATGAAGGGCTGGCCGGTCTCCACCACCCACTCCATCGTCGGCGCCATCGTCGGCTTCGCGGTGGCGGGCCTCGGCGCCGCCGCGGTGGACTGGGGCGCGGTGGGCACCATCGCCGCCAGCTGGGTGGTCTCGCCGCTGCTCTCCGGCACCATCGCCTTCACGCTCTTCAAGTCGGTCCAGCACCTGATCTTCGAGGCCCAGGATCCCTTCGCCGCGGCCAAGCGCTACGTGCCGATGTACATCTTCCTGGTCGGCTTCGCGGTGACCATGGTGACCCTCACCAAGGGCCTCAAGCACGTCGGCCTGGACCTGAGCTTCGGCGCCAGCCTGCTGCTCGCCCTCCTCGCCGGCCTGCTGATCGCGGCGCTCGGCGTGTTCATGGAGCGGCGCGTCCAGGCCTCCAGCCGCCAGACCGACCAGTTCGGCTTCTCCGGCGTGGAGCGGGTCTTCGGCGTGCTGATGATCTTCACCGCCTGCGCCATGGCCTTCGCCCACGGCTCCAACGACGTGGCCAACGCCGTGGGGCCGCTGGCGGCGGTGATCAGCGTGGTGCAGACCGGCGGCAAGGTCGAGGGCGCCGCCCTGGTGCCCTGGTGGGTGCTGGTGCTGGGCGGCGGCGGCATCGTCGTCGGCCTGGTCACCTACGGCCACAAGGTCATCGCCACCGTGGGCACCGGCATCACCGAGCTGACCCCGAGCCGCGGCTTCGCCGCCACCCTCGCGGCCGCCACCACCGTGGTGCTGGCCTCGGGCACCGGCCTGCCGATCTCCACCACCCACACCCTGGTCGGGGCGGTGCTCGGCGTGGGCCTGGCCCGCGGCATGGCGGCGCTCAACCTGCGCGTCATCGGCACCATCGCCATGTCCTGGCTGATCACCCTGCCGGCGGGCGCGGGTCTGGCCATCCTGTTCTTCTTCACATTGAAAGGCATCTTCGGCTAGTACGATCTCTCCTGGACGCCCAGACGGCGGCATCACCTCGGTGGTGCCGCCGTTTTCGTCGCTCTGATATAGTGAGGCTCGACCCTCCCTCGTTCACCTGCTGCCGGAGCGCGGCCTTGGATACTCGTTTCCCCTTCGTCGACTGGTTTCGCAACTCCTCGCCCTACATCAACGCCCATCGGGGACGAACCTTCGTCATCC
>JAWWBV010000424.1:0-2934 GCA_033720795.1 Halomonas sp.
CCGAGAGGCCCCGAACGACGGCGCCCGGCCTAGGCCGGGCGCTGCGGAAGAAGGGCGCTCCAGGGGCCGGCGGGCCCCACAGCGATAGGCGCCCTCGATGTCGGTGATGCGCAGGGCATTGCGCCCCAGGCCGCCGTGCAGGTCGAGCATGCGCTCGAGCCAGCCGTGCACAGGATCGGCGTTGGAGACCAGGTCGGCGCTGGAGACGCAGCGCGCCCACATGAAGTTGCCGAAGACCAGGTAGTCGGCGCCGGCCGGGGCGTCGCCGTCGAGGAAGTCGCTGTCCGCGAGCTGGGCGCGCAGCGGCGCCAGGGCGGCATCCAGCTGGGCCAGTCCCTTGGCCGGGGAGTGGAACTCCTCGAGGGTCCGGCCGAAGCGCTTCTCACGGGTCTCGCGGAAGTAGGCCCGGTCGTCGGGATGAATGGCGTTGAGCAGGTCCATGATGATGGTGCGCAGCATGGCCGGGGCCATCACCCCCTCGGCATAGTGCTTGAAGAAGCGTGCCCGGGCCTCGGCCAGCCCCTCGCCGAGCAGCGGCGCCTCGGGATAGGCGCGATCCAGGTAGCGCAGGATCTCGTAGCTGTCGGTGATCACCTCCTCTCCGTCGACCAGCACCGGTACGCGGTCGTGATCGGCGAAGGCCAGGGCCTCGGTGTCGTTGAAGCGCCAGGGGCGCGTCTGCACCTCGAGCCCCTTGTGGGCCAGGGCGTAGCGCACCCGCCAGCAGAAGGGCGAGAACCGCAGCCCCTCGTCGATGCCGCAGAGATCGTAGAGCACCCGTGTCATGCCGCCTCCTCGTGTCGGGTTCAGGGCCCTCGATAGTGCCAGCCTTTGCCGGCCGCCGCCAACGCCGCGCCGGGCCGGTAATCCGGCGACAGCGGCTTGCCCATTAGTCTAACCCCCGCCTCCCGCTCCGGGCCGTCGCCAGGGCCTCTCGGTCATGACAAGTCATTGAATAGAAGCTTCTTTCACGAAGCGACGACGCGACGAGCCGGGCCCTCCACTTTGGTCAGACCAATGTTCCAGCAGTGGTCAAGGCCGCGGCTTGCGCTTAAGGTCGCCAGCTCACCATGCCCCGAGCGGGCACGCCAACGCTCCACCGTTCCCAGTGAAAGGAACCTTCCATGAACGAAACCACACTCGCGCTGCTCGCCTTCGTGCCCCTGGTGCTGGCCGGGGTGCTGCTGATCGGCCTGCGCATGGCCGCCCGGGTCGCCATGCCGATCGTCTTCGTGGTCACCGCGCTCATCGGCCTGCTCGCCTGGCAGATGAGCTTCACCCGAATCCTGGCCTCGACCCTGCAGGGCCTGATGCTGACCGTGGCGATCCTGTGGATCATCTTCGGCGCCATCCTGCTGCTCAACACCCTCAAGCACTCCGGAGGGATCACCGCCATCCGCAACGGCTTCTCGGGCATCAGCCCGGACCGTCGCGTGCAGGCGATCATCGTCGCCTGGCTCTTCGGCTGCTTCATCGAGGGCGCCTCGGGCTTCGGCACCCCGGCCGCCGTGGCCGCGCCGCTGATGGTGGCGCTCGGCTTCCCGGCGCTGGCCGCCGTGGTGGTGGGCATGATGATCCAGTCCACGCCGGTCTCCTTCGGCGCCGTGGGCACTCCGATCGTGGTCGGGGTCACCGGCGGCCTGGACCGCGTCGGCATCACCGAGACCCTCGAGGCCGGCGGCCAGAGCTGGCTTGCGTACTACCATCTGATCGCCGGCGAGGTCGCGGTGATCCACGCCCTGGTCGGCGTGCTGATGCCGCTGATCATGGTGGTGATCATGGTGCGCTTCTTCGGCGCCAACCGCTCCTGGAAGGAGGGACTCTCCATCACCCCCTTCGCGCTCTTCGCCGGCATTTCCTTCGTGGTGCCCTACGCCCTGGCCGGCGTGCTGCTGGGACCGGAGTTCCCGTCGATGATCGGCGCCATGGTGGGCCTCGCCATCGTCGTGCCGGCGGCCCGTCGCGGCTTCCTGCTGCCCAAGGACAGCTGGGACTTCCCGCCCTCCTCCGCCTGGCCGGACCAGTGGATCGGCAAGCTGGTGATCAAGACCGAGGACGTGGTGGGCAAGACGCCGATCACCACCGTCATGGGCTGGGTGCCCTACGTGCTGCTGGCCGTCTTCCTGGTGGCCTCGCGCACCATCGAGCCGCTCAAGAGTGCCCTCACCTCCTTCGCCTTCGGCTGGAGCGACATCCTCGGCGAGAGCGGGGTGTCCGGCAGCATCCAGCCGCTCTACCTGCCCGGCGGCATCCTGCTGATGGTGGTGCTGGTCACCGCGGTGCTGCACCGCATGCGCCTGGGCGAGCTCAAGGCGGCCTTCGGCGAGTCCAGCCGCACCCTGCTGGGCGCAGGCTTCGTGCTGATCTTCACCATCCCCATGGTGCGGATCCTGATCAACTCGGGCGTCAACGCCGCCGATATGGTCTCCATGCCGGTGGCCATGGCGCAGCTCGTCGCCGACGGGGTGGGCGGCATCTACCCGCTCTTCGCGCCGGCCGTGGGCGCCCTGGGGGCCTTCATCGCCGGGTCGAACACCGTCTCGAACCTGATGCTCTCCGACTTCCAGTTCAACGTCGCCCAGCAGCTCGGCGTCTCCACCACCATGATGGTCGCCCTGCAGGCCGTGGGCGCCGCGGCGGGCAACATGATCGCCATCCACAACGTGGTCGCGGCCTCCGCCACCGTGGGCCTGCTGGGCCGCGAGGGCGAGACCATCCGCAAGACCATCCTGCCGACGCTCTACTACATCCTGGCCGCCGGCACGATCGGCCTGGTGGCCTTCTATGTGCTGGGCATCGGCGACCCGCTGCTGGGCCTGGGCTGATCGACCCGAGCCTCGCAGGCGCCTGAGGTGAGCCTGGCCCGAGGCCGGGCGAGCCCACGACAACGCACCGCCCCCACGGCCCGGCCGTGGGGGCGGTGTACGTTCAAGG
>JAWWBV010000425.1:0-2933 GCA_033720795.1 Halomonas sp.
ATTTTCACTTAACAGGTATTAGATAGCATGTACGTTTTCCCACTTGAACGAGCGTGCGCGTTCAACATTCTTATACCGCCACACCAACCCATTTATTTTCATGTGCACTTTCGTCGACGTGGCTATATAACACCAATAACCGCGCTTGCTGCTTTTGCCGGCATGACCGCTTTGGGTCGATAGCAGCCTGTGATCGGGTAATGAGAACCCCACCAATACTCGGCGCTGCACAGCCATTGCCAGCCTAAATGAATACAGCTGCATTGAGCTCAAATTTCGGAGTGGAGCACGCTACCGCTACGACAGGCCCGAGAGGTGCCGCCATCCTGGCCGCTGCGGGAGAAAGGCATCGCCATGCGACGACATCACACCTCCACGCGGAAACATCCAGTAACACCGAGGCTACCAAAGATTGCTTTGGGATGCGTGAACGAGCGCTAATGCATAGGTCGTAGAGGGGAATTTCTAACGAGCGGTGGTGGCTATCTTGGCGAATTGCAGCCCTAGCCGCGGCGGGCGCTGAGCAGGTGCGCGGAGACCTCGAACACCGCGCGGCCGCGGGGGTCGATGACGTCGCCCAGCTCGACCTGGGCCTCGCTGAGCACCCGCTGGATGGTGGCCTCGTCGAGGTGCACGCCCATCACCGGCAGCCAGCCGCGCAGGTCCGCCTCGAGCAGGGAGGTGATGCTGGGAAAGTCGGCGATGCCCTGGCGGGTGGTCACCGCCACGTCCTCGAAGCCGGCCTCGCGGGCCATGGCCGCCAGGGCGGTTGCGTCCCCGAGCACGAAGGGGGCACGCAGCGCCTCCGCGGCGGCGTTGCCGGCGATGCGCTCCAGCAGGGCGACCTCGCGGGCGTAGGTGGGATTGCCGTCCAGGCCGTCGAACACCGCCACGGCGAGCCGCCCCGCCGGCACCAGCACGCGGTGCATCTCGCCAAGCGCCGCCCGCGGGTCGACGAAGAACATCAGCCCGAACTGGCTCAGCACGGCGTCGAACGCCTCGGCCTCGAAGGGGAGCTTAAGGGCGTCGCCCTGGCGCCAGATGATCTCCGGGGCGAGCTCACGGGCCACCTCGAGCATGCCGGCCATGGCGTCCAGGCCGACCACCAGCCCGCAGGGGGCGACGCGGGGCTGCGCCTCGCGGGCGAGGATGCCGGTGCCGCAGGCCACGTCCAGCATCCGATCGCCGGTCGCGACCCGCGCCAGGTCGAGCAGCGGCGTGGCCCACTGCCGGAACAGCGCGGGCACGAAGAGCGCCTCGTAGGCGCGGGCGGCCTCGATCTCCCGGGTCATCGCTGTGTCGTTCATCGTGCGCCCTCCCCTATCTCCCACCCATCCCCCCGATGGGAGCGGAAGCAGGCGGGCTGGGGTCGGTCGATCGCGGCCGGCATCACGCGGCTCGCCCTTCTTCGGAGTATAGCCCCGCCTCAATGCGAGGCGCGGCGGGAAGGTTTGCTCCGGGCCGTTGCTGACTCAGCGCGGGCTTGCCACCAGGGCATCGCCGACGGCGAGGGTGCGGCCGCTGCCGGCCAGCAGGATGGCGTTCTGGCCGAAGTAGCCGCCCGGGGCGCGGCGGGGATTCATCTCCACCAGGGTGCGCAGCGGCTCGCCGGGCACGGCGATCTCGCCGGTCGCCTGGTCGACGGTGGTGATCTTGCAGCGCTGGCAGGGCTTGCGCAGGCCGAGGCGCACCGCGCCCTCGTGCAGGGCGAGCTCGTCCCAGCCGTCCTCGGCGAAGGGCTCGGCGGCATCGATGACGATGCTGGGGCGGAAGCGTGCCATGGGCACGGGCGCGAGCCCCTTGGCCTCGAGGCGGCGGTTGACCTCGGCAAGCGACCCTTCGGTGACCACCAGGAAGGGGTAGCCGTCGGCGAAGGCGGTGTGGGCCCGCTCGTAGGGGGCCAGGTAGTGGGCCTCGACGTCGCGACGCTGGTCCGGGGCGAAGCGCACCAGGCGCAGGCCGCTGCCCTTGAAGTCGCCGAGCACGTCGCCGAGCCAGGCGGCGGCCTCGGCGCCCTCGTCCAGCGCCTGACACAGGTCGTCCCAGACGTAGACCGGCAGGCGCGGCTGGTCCGCGCGCTCGAGGAGGATGACCAGCGGCACGACGGCCGGGTGCTCGAGCACCAGCGCCTCGTCGGTCAGGCGCACGCCGATCCGGGCCATGCCGGGGAGCTGGCGCTGGGTGACGAAGCGGCCGATGTCGTCGACCACCATCCACTGCCGGTCATGGGCCAGGCCGCGCTCGGTCAGCTCGGCGCGCTCGAGGGAGATGCCGCGCAGCGACTTCACCGGGTAGATGGTGAGCTGGGTGATCTTCACGGGTCGTGCCTCTCGCCGATGGGGCCCCTATCGTGCCGTGCCGGGGCGGCCGGGCAAAGGGGCGTGCGGTGCGGGCGCGTCAACGCGCGGTCGACGTCAGGCGCACCTGACTCGCCAGTTACTCACCGCCGCAGCAGCCCGTGTCCTGCTGGACCGGCGGACAGGGCACGTCGCCGTAGGAGCAGAAGACGCAGCAGTCGCCCGCCTCGGGGGTCAGCAGGCGGTGGCACTGCTCACACTCGTAGAAATACTGACAGGCGTCGGTGGGCATCGTCTCGGTCTTGCGATGGCCGCACTCCGGGCAGGTCAGGGTCGATGTGGTGACGATCTCCGTCATGCCGGACTCCTCGCGGGCTTGAGTGGCTTTCTCTTCAGCATAGCCCTCGGTGAGGGGCCTCACGCGGCGCGGCGGGTGTGCGTTTCGAGGGGGCGGCCTCAGAGGCGCTGGGTCTCGATCACGTAGCCGATGATCGGGTAGCCGGCCTTCTTGGCGGCCTTCTCGGCCTCGAGCTGGGCCTCGATCTTGGAGATGCTGGTGGAGATGTGCTCGAACTCGGTGTCCATCTCCAGCGGCTTGGTGCGCACCGCCAGCTTGACCCGGTGGCCGGTCTTCGG
>JAWWBV010000426.1:0-2917 GCA_033720795.1 Halomonas sp.
CTCGTTGGCCGCCGGCATGTCGATGCCGTAGACGTTGGGGTAGCGCACCGGCGGCGCGGCGGAGGCGAAGTAGACCTTGCGGGCGCCGGCCTCGCGCGCCATCTGGATGATCTGCTTGCAGGTGGTGCCGCGCACGATGGAATCGTCCACCAGCAGCACGTTCTTGCCCTTGAACTCGACGCCGATGGCGTTGAGCTTCTGGCGCACGGACTTCTTGCGCTGGGTCTGGCCCGGCATGATGAAGGTTCGCCCGATGTAGCGGTTCTTCATGAAGCCTTCGCGGTAGGTCACGCCGAGGTGCTGGGCGAGTTCCAGCGCCGAGGTGCGCGAGGTGTCGGGGATCGGGATGACCACATCGATGTCGTGCTCGGGCCACTCGCTCTGGATCCGGTCGCCGAGCTTGCGCCCCATCTGCATGCGGGTGCCGTAGACGTAGGCGCCATCGAGGATGGAGTCCGGGCGCGCCAGGTAGACGTGCTCGAAGATGCAGGAAGCGAGCCGCGGGGAGTCGGCGCACTGCTGGGTGTGGATGGCGCCGGTCATGTCGACGAAGATCGCCTCGCCCGGGGCCAGGTCGCGATGCAGCTCGAAGCCGCCGACGTCGAGTGCCACGGACTCCGAGGCGATCATCACCTCCTGTCCCTCGCCCTCGTCGCGGGTGCCGAAGACCACCGGACGGATGCCGTGGGGATCGCGGAAGGCGACCAGGCCGACGCCGTTGATGATCGCCACCGCGGCATAGCCGCCCCGGCAGCGACGGTGCACGCGACGCACCGCGTCGAAGATATCGCCGGGCGCCAGGTGCAGCCCCTGCTTGCCGAGCTCGTGGGCGAAGACGTTGAGCAGCACCTCGGAGTCGGAGCTGGTGTTGATGTGGCGCAGGTCGGAGGAGAACAGCTCCTGCTTGAGCTGATCCGAGTTGGTCAGGTTGCCGTTGTGCGCCAGGGTGATGCCGTAGGGGGAGTTGACGTAGAACGGCTGCGACTCCGCCTCGCTGGAGGAGCCGGCGGTGGGATAGCGCACGTGGCCGATGCCCAGATTGCCCTTGAGGCGGGCCATGTGGCGGGTGTGGAAGACATCCCGCACCAGGCCGTTGCTCTTGCGCAACAGGAACCGGCCCTCGTCCCAGGTCATCATGCCGGCGGCATCCTGTCCGCGGTGCTGGAGCACGGTCAGGGCGTCATAGATGCCCTGATTCACCGCCTGCTTGGCCATCAGGCCCACGATACCGCACATTCTACCTTACCTCTCTTGCCGGGTACTTGCTGTGAAGAGTAGGGACGAGCCGGGGCGCCGTCCCGAAGTCGTGTGTCAGGGGCGCGTCGCCTCGTCGGCGTCGCCCGGTTCGTCCTCGACGGACGAGGTCGGTGCCGCTGGCGGAAAGGAGAGCTCCCGCAGGGAGGACGATTCGGGCAGGCGCCCCTCCCAGGCCGCCAGATGGCTCAATGTCCATTCCTGGAGCCGTTCGAAGGTGGGGCGCAGCGCCGCCTCCTGCCAGGCCTGGAGCTGTACCAGCGGCGTCAGGCTCAAGAGCAGGGTCGCCAGGACCAGAAGCGCCACGCCCTTGGCCATGCCGAAGGCGGTGCCGGTGATCCGATTCAAGAGCCCCATCCCCACCCACTCCACGGCGGCATGCACCATGCGGATGACGAGGCCGCAGAGCAGGATCACCGCGAAGATCACCAGCACGAAGGCCAGCACCAGGCGACCATCGGCGCTGTCGATTACCCCGGTCAGTAGTTCCGCCACCGACGGGGCCAGGAGCCGCGCCGCCAGCAGCGCGATGATCCAGGCGGCGAGCCCCAGCGCCTCGCGGACCAGTCCACGCAGGAAGCCGGCAAGGCCCGTCACCGCCAGCACCGCCACGAAGATCCAGTCGATCCAGGTCAGCGTCATGAGCCGCTGTCCGCTCGAACCAGCAGGCCCTGGAGGTTGTCCCGGGCCTTGAGCTCACCCATCACCCGCTCGCCCTCCCGGGAGGAGGCGAAGGGGCCGACGTAGACGGTGGTCAGCCCGTTGTCGCGGACACGGCGATAGACCGGCAGGCCCTGGTCGGCGAGCTTCGCCTCGAGGCGCTCGGCGTTGGCGGCCTCGCCGAAGCTGCCCACCTGCACGGCCCACTCCCCGTCGGGAGCCGCCTCGACCGGTGTGGAGGAGGCCTGCTGCTGACCGGCCAGGCGTTCATCGGCGGCGCGGGCCAGCTCGGCGATGGGGTCGGCGGCCGGCTCATCCACGCGCTCGGGTTCAGGCGGCGATTCGAGGGCCGGCTCGGCCTCCTGCGGCGTGGCCGAGGCCGCCGTGGACGGGGCGACCTCGTCCGCCGGCGCCCGGTCGAGACTCTCCGGCGGCTGCGGCTCCGGTAGCTCGCGGCGCTCCACCTCGACCGGCTTCTCGATGGTCATCACCGGCTGGGGCCGCTCACTGCGGGGGGCCGGATCCTCGAACAGCATGGGCAGGAAGATCACCGCCAGGGCGATCAGGATCACGGCCCCGCTGAGACGTTCTCGCATTCCGTACTTCATCTCGCTTCCTCGCTGCGCTTGGCGTGCCCGGTCGTCGGCCCCGCCGAGGGGCCATCGCCCCGATACCAGCCCAGCACGGCGGCGACGGTGAAGAAGGAGCCGCAGACCAGCACACGATCCTCGGGCGAGAGACGGGCCGACAGCCAGTCGGCGGCCTCGGCCGGCGAGTCCCCGCGGTGCCAGATCGTGGCACCCCGGCGGGCCAGGCGCTCGGCCAGGTCGTCCGCCGTGCGCGCCCGCTCGCCCTCGAGGCTCGCCGGCACCCAGGCATCCACTACCGGCGCCAGGGCGGCGATCACCCCGTCGGCATCCTTGTCGGCGAGCATGCCGATCAGGACGACGGTGCGTCCCTGACAGGGACGCGCCGCGAGCCGCCGCGCCACGTAGTCGGCGGC
>JAWWBV010000427.1:0-2910 GCA_033720795.1 Halomonas sp.
ATCCTCTCCGGCATGGACGAGGAGGCGTTCATCCGCTGCGTGATGGACGACGACGCCAAGTCGCTGACCCGCCTGCCCGGCGTCGGCAAGAAGACCGCCGAGCGGCTGATCATCGAGATGCGCGACCGCTTTCCCCACTGGCAGCAGCCCGGCGAGCTGGCCGTGGGCCTGGAGGGCACCCCGAGCACCGTGCCGGCCGCCGCGGCGGATCCCGTCGCCGACGCGGAGGCGGCGCTGGTCAGCCTGGGCTACAAGCCCGCCGAGGCCGCCCGCATGCTGGTCGGCCTCGAGGAGGCCGAGTCCACCGAGGCCATGATCAAGGCGGCGCTGAGTCGCCGCCTGGCGGGGTGAGCCGATGCCGTCATCGTTTCTCCACCTGACACCGGATGGCCGCCATGCTCGAGAGTGACCGCCTGATCGCCGCCGACGCCCGGGAAGGCGAGGGCGAAGGCAGCGTCGACCATGCCATCCGCCCCAAGCGACTGGCCGACTACATCGGCCAGCCGCGAGTGCGCGAGCAGCTCGACATCTTCATCAGCGCCGCCCGCGGCCGCGAGGAGAGCCTGGACCACACCCTGGTCTTCGGCCCGCCGGGGCTCGGCAAGACGACGCTCGCCAACATCATCGCCGCCGAGATGGGCGTGGGGCTCAAGTCGACCTCCGGGCCGGTGCTGGAGCGGGCGGGGGATCTCGCCGCCATGCTCACCAATCTGCAGCCCGGCGACGTGCTCTTCATCGACGAGATCCACCGCCTCTCGCCGGTGGTCGAGGAGATCCTCTATCCCGCCATGGAGGACTTCCAGCTCGATATCGTCATCGGCGAGGGGCCGGCGGCGCGCTCGATCAAGCTCGACCTGCCGCCCTTCACCCTGGTGGGGGCGACCACCCGGGCGGGCCTGCTGACCTCGCCGCTGCGCGACCGTTTCGGCATCGTGCAGCGCCTGGAGTTCTACAGCATCGACGAGCTGACCGAGATCGTCGCCCGCTCGTCGCACCTGCTGGGCGTCGAGAGCGATCGTGAGGGCGCCCGGGAGGTCGCGCGCCGCTCCCGTGGCACCCCGCGCATCGCCAACCGGCTGCTGCGGCGGGTGCGCGACTTCGCCCAGGTGCGCGCCGAGGGGCGGGTCGATGCCGAGATCGCCGATTTGGCGCTCAACATGCTGCACGTCGACCACCATGGCCTGGATCACATGGACCGCCGCCTGCTGCTGGCGATGATCGAGAAGTTCGACGGCGGCCCGGTGGGCATCGACTCCCTGGCCGCGGCCATCGGCGAGGAGCGCGACACCATCGAGGACGTGATCGAACCCTACCTGATCCAGCAGGGTCTGATGATGCGCACCGCCCGGGGGCGGGTGGTGACCCGCCAGGCCTGGGCGCATTTCGACCTGGCACCCCACGAGCGGGCGCCCGAGTAGTCCACGCTTTCCCCACTCATGACCGACCAAGACCGACGAGGATGCCCGTGAACGACTCCCTGTCCATACCCCACCTGATCATGAACGCCAGTGGCGTGGTGCAGGCGGTGATGCTGATCCTGATGATCGGCTCGCTGCTCTCCTGGGTGGTGATCTTCCAGCGCACCTTCGTGATGCGTCGTGCCCGCAAGGCGCATCGCCGCTTCGAGGACCGCTTCTGGTCCGGCGTCGACCTGAACGAGCTCTACCGCGAGACGCCGGCCGAGCAGGAGACCCAGGGCGCCGAGCACGTCTTCCGCTCGGGCTTTCGCGAATTCAACCGCCTGCTGGCCAAGACCCGCAGTCCCCAGGCGATCCTCGAGGGCGTCCAGCGCAGCATGCGCGTGGCCTGGTCCCGGGAGGAGGACCGCCTGAACCTGCACCTGGTGTTCCTGGCCACGGTGGCCTCGGCGAGCCCCTACATCGGGCTGTTCGGCACCGTCTGGGGCATCATGGGCTCCTTCCAGTCGCTCTCCCTCGCCCAGCAGGCGACGTTGGCCACCGTGGCGCCCTGGATCGCCGAGGCGCTGATCGCCACCGCCATGGGCCTGTTCGCCGCCATTCCCGCGGTGATCTTCTACAACCGGCTCTCGGCCGAATCCGGCCGGCTGCTCGGCAAGTACGAGGACTTCGCCGAGGAGTTCCACTCCATCCTGCACCGCAACCTGCAGGGCCGGACCGACGCCGGCGCCGACTGAGGGAGAGGCCATCATGCTGGGACCCTTCAATCGTAGCGGGCGTCGCCGCCCCATGGGCGAGATCAACGTCGTGCCGTTCATCGACGTCATGCTGGTGCTGCTGGTGATCTTCATGATCACCGCCCCGATGCTCACCCAGGGGGTCCAGGTCGACCTGCCCCAGGTCACCTCCGAGCCCATCGAGGAGACCGAGGACCGCGACCCCATCGTCGTCTCGGTGGACAAGGACGGTCAGTACTCCATCACCCTCGGCGGCGACACGTCGCCGGTCAGCCTGGACGAGCTCAGCGAGCGGGTGATCATCCTGCTCGACCGCCAGCCGGGCACCCCGGTGATGGTGCGCGGCGATCGCAACGTGCCCTACGGCCAGGTGGTCACCCTGATGAGCACCCTGCAGACCGCCGGGGTGAGCAACGTCGGGCTGATCTCGGAACCGCCCCCCGGGGACCGTTGAGGAGCGCCCATGGCCAGACAAGACCGACGCGTGGGCTATGGCCTGCCGCTGCTGCTCGCCATCGGGCTGCACCTGGCGATCCTGGTGCTCAGCGTGCTGCGCTTCCCCGACGAGGAGGTCACGCCGCCGAGCACCAACATCGTCCAGGCGACCCTGGTGAGCACCGAGACCACCACCGACCAGGCCCAGCGCGCCGAGGAGGCGCGGGCCCGAGCCGAGGCGCGCCAGGCCGAGGAAGAGGCCGCGCGTGCCGAAGCCGAGGAAGCGGAGCAGGCGGAGCGCCAGGCTGAGGAAGAGGAGG
>JAWWBV010000428.1:0-2907 GCA_033720795.1 Halomonas sp.
CCAGGCGCGAGTGCTCCACCGGGTAGGTGATCAGGGTCTCCTCGCCGAGCGCCTCGGGGGTGACGAAGGGCCTGCCCGCCAGCGGGTGCTGGCGGGCTACCGCCAGGAGCCCCTCGTAGCGGAACAGCGGCTCGTAGTGGATGCCCGGCAGCGGCTGGGGATCGGCGGTGATCACCAGGTCGAGCTGCTCGCGGGCCAGGGCCGGCAGCGGGTCGAAGTGGTGGCCGCCGGGGATGTCGATCTCCACCTCCGGCCAGTGATCGCGGAAGTGGTCGATGGTGGGCATCAGCCACTGGAAGCAACTGTGGCACTCGATGGCCATGTGCAGCCGGCCCTGCTCGTTGCCGGCCAGGCGTGCCAGGTCGCGCTCGGCCATGCGCACCAGCGGCAGCACCTGCTCGGCCAGGGTCAGCAGCCGCAGGCCGGCGCGGGTGAATTCCACTGGCCGGGTCTTGCGCAGGAACAGCGGGCTGCCCAGGCGCTCCTCCAGGTCCTTGATCTGGTGGGAGAGGGCCGACTGGGTCAGGTGCACGCGTTCGGCCGCCTCCACCAGTGAGCCGGCATCGCGCAGGGCGACCAGGGTGCGCAGATGGCGAAGTTCGAGCATGGGAGTGAGCCTGATTCATCTTGAAGATGTGAAAGTTTAGTTTGATTCACCCCCCGTGGCCAGCGAGACTCTCCAGCATCATTCATGAACAAGGGGTGTCATCATGACGATGGCTCATGTTATCGGCTATCCGCGCATCGGCGCGGATCGCGAACTGAAGCGCGCCACCGAGGCCTACTGGCAAGGCAGCCTGGACCGGCAGGCCCTGGAGGCCACCGGGCGTGAGCTGCGCCTGGCCAACTGGGCGGCCCAGCAGGAGGCCGGCCTCGACCTGGTGACCGTGGGCGACTTCGCCTTCTACGACCAGATGCTCGACGTCTCGGTGATGGTCGGGGCGGTGCCGGCCCGCTTCGCCGCCGACGAGGAGCTGGCCCGCGGCGAGGTGGACCTCGACACCGCCTTTCGCATGGCCCGGGGGCGCGCCCCCAGCGGCGCGCCGGCCGCGGCCTGCGAGATGACCAAGTACTTCGATACCAACTACCACTACCTGGTCCCGGAGCTGCATCCCGGCCAGCGCTTCCGGCTGGCCAGCACCCGGCTGTTCGACCAGGTGGAGGAGGCGCATGGCGCCGGCCACGCGGTCAAGGTGGCGTTGACCGGTCCGCTGACCTGGCTGTGGCTCGGCAAGGGGCGCGGCGACGTGCCCGCGGACTTCGATCGCCTCGACCTGCTGGACGGCCTGCTCGACGTCTACGTCGAGATCCTCGAGCGACTGGGCGGGCAGGGCGTCGAGTGGGTGCAGCTCGACGAGTCGGCGCTGGTGCAGGACCTGCCGCTCGCCTGGTGCCAGGCCTATGAGCGCGCCTATCACCGCCTGCAGGCCGCCCCGGTCAGGCTGCTGCTGGCCAGCCCCTTTGGCGGCCTCGGCGACAACCTCTCCCTGGCGGTGAGCCTGCCGGTGGCCGGCCTGCACATCGACGCGGTGCGCGCCCCGGGGGAGCTTGCGGCGGTGCTCGACCGCCTGCTGCCCCACAAGGTGCTCTCGGTGGGGGCGATCGACGGGCGTAACGTCTGGCGGGCCGACCTGGCCCTGTGGCGCGAGCGCCTGGCCGTGGCCCGCATGCGCCTGGGTGAGCGGCTGTGGATCGCCACCAGCTGCTCGCTGCTGCACGTGCCGGTGGACCTCGCGGCGGAAACCGCCCTGGATCCCGAGCTCAAGCGCTGGCTGGCCTTCGCCCGCCAGAAGCTCGACGAGGTCGCGACCCTGGCCCGCCTGCTCGACGGCCGCGCCGACGCCGCCGACCGCGAGCGTGTGGAGGACGCCAGCCGCGCCCTCGAGGCGCGCCGCGAGGCCGAGCGCCTGCATCGCCCCGAGGTGGCCAAGCGGCTGGCCGGCGTCAGCGAGGACGACGCCCGGCGCCGACGCCCCTTCGCCGAGCGCGCCGTGGCCCAGCAGCGCCACCTCGCGCTGCCGCTGTTCCCCACCACCACCATCGGCTCCTTCCCCCAGACGGCGGAGATCCGCGCCGCGCGGCGCGCCTTCAAGGCCGGCGACCTGTCCCGGGAGGCCTACGAGGCGCAGATGCGCGAGGAGATCGCCGGGGCCGTGGCGCGCCAGGAGGCGCTCGGCATCGACATGCCGGTGCACGGCGAGCCGGAGCGCAACGACATGGTCGAGTACTTCGGCGAGCAGCTCGACGGCTTCGCCTTCACCCGCTTCGGCTGGGTGCAGAGCTACGGCACGCGTTGCGTCAAGCCGCCGATCCTGTTCGGCGACGTGGTGCGCCCGGCGGCCATGACGGTGCGCTGGAGCGAGTACGCCCAGTCGCTCACCGAGCGACCGATGAAGGGCATGCTCACCGGCCCCGTCACCGTGCTGCAGTGGTCCTTCGTGCGCGACGACCAGCCCCGCGAGACCACCTGCCGGCAGATCGCCCTGGCGCTGCGCGACGAGGTGCTCGACCTCGAGGCGGCGGGCATCCGCGCCATCCAGATCGACGAGCCGGCGCTGCGCGAGGGGCTGCCGCTGCGCCAGGCCGAGTGGCAGGGCTACCTCGACTGGGCCGTGGAGTGCTTCCGGCTGGCCTCGGCGGGGGTGCGCGACGAGACGCAGATCCATACCCACATGTGTTACGCGGAGTTCAACGACATCATCGCCGCCATCGCGGCCCTGGATGCCGACGTCATCACCATCGAGACCTCGCGCTCGGACATGGAGCTGCTCGACGCCTTCCAGGACTTCGCCTACCCCAACGCCATCGGGCCCGGCGTCTACGACATCCATTCGCCGAACATTCCCGAGGTGGACTGGATGGTGGCGCTGGTGGAGCAGGCCGCCGAGCGCATCCCGGTCGAGCGGC
>JAWWBV010000429.1:0-2905 GCA_033720795.1 Halomonas sp.
GATCATCGTTGAGGGCAAGAAGTTAAAAAGCAACTCACGGGTACATATCCCTCTCCGTTCACGGTGCCACGACGGTGGAGAACGTTGTCGAGCCCTGAACCCGTGAGTTGCTTTTTAACTTCTTGCCCTCAACGATGATCCTTTCCTTGCCCGGGTGATGGTGTTCAACTCGGGCGGGATCTCGAGAGTCAGTCTGTCTGGGCCGCTCACGGATGCAGGTGTGTTTCAATACCGCCTTGTTCCTGGGTCGCCATTCAAGACGCGATGGCTCTCTGCTTCTTGGGATCGAAGAACGGCTTTTCGACAACGGTGGCCGTCACGGACCCGGACTCGGTAGGAATCTCCAGTGTCGTGCCGATCTCGGACAGTTCCGTGGCCACCATGGCCAAGGCGATGTTCTGCTCGAGACGAGGGGAGTAGACCGCCGACGTCACTTTCCCGACAGTCTGGCCATCTTTCATCAGCGACCAGAACCGGGTGTTGGGTTTCTTGAGCGGGGGCATGTCGATGATCAGGCCAACTTCCTTGCGGCTCACGCCATTTTTCCGAATGCGCTGCAGTGCGGCCTTGCCGATGAAATCGGCCTCCATGTCCGGGTTGACCAGGCGGTCCAGCCCCAGTTCGTAAGGGTTGGTATTGATGTCGGCGTCGGCGTGATAGGAGAGCATCCCGCCTTCGATGCGGCGAATCGTGGAGGTATGACCGGGCTTCAGGCCAAAGGACTCGCCTGCCGCCATGATCTTTTCCCAGAGTTCATCCCCCCGCGTACCGTCTTGAAGGTAAAGCTCATAGCCCAGCTCGCTCGACCAGCCGGTGCGCGAGACAATCAGCGGAATGCCGTCGAGGTCCAGCTCGCGCAGCCAGTAGTAGCGAAGATCCATGATGCTCTCACCGAAGAGCTTCTTCATCACTTCGCCGGACTTCGGGCCCTGGAGTTGCAGCGGGGACACATCGGGTTCGCCAATGGTGACGTCCAGTCCGGCATGCACCGCCACGCCCTGTGCCCACAGCAGGATGTCGCTATCGGCCAGAGAGATCCAGAAGTGATTCTCTGCCAGGCGCAGCAGGATCGGGTCGTTGAGAATGCCACCGTCCTGGTTGGTGATCAGGACATACTTGCACTGGCCGACGGCCATTTCCGACAAGTCACGCGGAGTCAGGCTCTGCATGAACTTCGCGGCATCCGGACCGGTGATTTCGACCTGACGCTCGGCGGCAACATCGCAAAGGATCGCATCATTCACGAGGTTCCAGAAGTTCTGGACGGGATCTCCGAAGTCACGCGGGATATACATGTGGTTGTATACCGAAAACCCTTTGGCGCCCCACCTGACGGTGGCGTCGAAGTAGGGAGACTTGCGGATCTGTGTCCCGAATCCAAAATCATCGTCTTTTTCAATGCTGACGGCGGTAACGTTTGTCATTTTTATATACCTTCGATGGTATGAAGTTAAACGGGGAGCTCTTGCCCGCTGGCTCGGCACGGTCAATATAGTCGCGACCGGCCTCTCGAAGTGGCCTAAAGCAGCGGTGGCAGCAGCCAAAATGGACCAACTTTTCAGGGGATCCGGACCTTTTGGTTCTTCGCCGCCTGCCGCGGGGCTCGAGGCCTCGACCCCGGCCCGCAGGAGGGGGCGACATGCGCCCTGGCAGCGAGCCGGGCGATCACGCGTCCATCCGCCTCGGCGCGGGAATGCCGGCCGCCTTTCGCCTTCTGGCGGGTCGGCTGGGGCCGGCCGACAGCCACGGCTGCAGGTGACCCCGGAGATGCTTGCGGCGACGGCGCCCGACACCTGTCTGTCGGGCTGACGGGGGAAGAGGGTGGGGGAACCGCCGCCCGGAGGCGGCGCGGTCAATCGCCCCGTTTATATAGCGGCGGTGTTGATAGCGAGGGTTACGCGTGTCACTTTGAAATGCCAGTGGCGCCCCGCCATGTTGCGAGTATTTGGCCATGCTACGACTCCCGTCGCTGATCGCACTCTCCTATTTCGAGGTCGCCGCGCGCACCAAGAGTTTCGCTGCGGCGGCCAAGGAGCTGAACGTCACTCCGGCGGCGATCAGCCACCAGATCAAGGCACTCGAGGAGTATCTGGGCGTCAAGCTGTTCGTCCGCCACCATCGGCGCGTCAGCCTGACCCCGGCCGCGCGTGCGGCCCTGCCGGAGCTGCACGAGGGTTTCCGGACCCTGGCCAGCGCGGTGGACAAGATTCGCGCCTACGGCGAAGAGCGCCTGATCGTCACCGTGTGCTCCGAACCGCTGTTCGCCACCAAGTGGATCGTGCCGCGGCTGCACCGCTTCTACGCCATCTGCCCGGACGCCGAAGTGCGCCTGCAGGCCAGCCTGCATACGGTGGACCGATCCCGTGACAGCGTCTTCGGCGCGACCGAGCTCAAGCGCTCCGGCATCGACGTGTCCGTGCGCCTCGGCTATGGCAACTACGCGGAGATCACCCCGCAGCGGCTGATGGGGCTGGAGCTGGTGCCCATGTGCGCCCCCGACGTGGCCGCCACCGTGACCGGGATCGACAGCCTGCGCCAACAGCCGTTGCTGTGCGACAGCACCCTTTCCCGCTTCGAGGAGCCGTGCGGCTGGAAAGAGTGGTTCAAGCAGCAGGACTGTGAGGTCGGCGCCTTCCGGGAACTGCGGTTCGGTAACGGCCTGCTGGCACAGGAGGCCGCCGTGGCCGGTCAGGGCATTCTGCTGGGCAGCCGGGACCTGCACCAGGCGGAGTTGAATGCCGGAAAGCTGGAGGTGGTATGCGACCGGCCGCTGAACTGCGAACAGGCGTACTACGTGGTCAGCACGGGCAACGACCAGGAGCGCTCGATCGCCGGAAAGTTTCGTGAATGGCTGCTGGAGGAGGCGAACACGCCTGCCTGAGCACGCCCGCGACCTGACCGTCGC
>JAWWBV010000430.1:0-2898 GCA_033720795.1 Halomonas sp.
CATGAGTTATACAGCCGTTGTACACTTCTGCTAGTCTAGCGATGAACGCCGTTGACTGCACGAGAGGCCCATGCCCCACGCCCCCGCTACCACCGCCATCATCGGTGCCGGCATCGCCGGCCTCGCCTGTGGACAGGCCCTCGAGGGACACGGCCTGCCGGTGCGCCTCTTCGACAAGGCCCGTGGCCCCGGTGGGCGCCTGTCCAGCCGCCGCCTCGAGAAGGCCACGATCGACCTCGGCGCGCAGTTCTTCAGCGTGCGCGACCCGGCCTTCCGCCGCACGGTCGCGGCCTGGCGCGAGGCGGGCGTGGTCGACTCCTGGCCCGACTCCCTGTGGGAAGCCGGCACTTCCGGCTGGCGGCGCCACCGCGACGAGGTCGAGCGCCTGATCGGCACGCCCCGCATGAGTGCGGTCACCCGTCACCTGGCCGAGGGTCTCGCCCTCGAGACCGACACCCGCATCGAGCGCCTCGAGCCCCGTGGCAATGACTGGTGGCTGATCGACCAGCGCGACGTGCGCCACGGCCCCTTCGCCCGGGTGGTGCTCGCCCTGCCCTCGCCCCAGGCCCAGGCGCTGCTGGAATCCCACGCGCCGAGCCTCGCGGCCGATTGCGAGGCGATCATACAGCGCCCCTGCTGGGCCGCCTGGGCCCGCTTCGCGGAGCCGCTGCCGGCCCTGCCGGGGGTCGACGACGACTGGCAGGCGGTGCGCCTGGCGCCCGAGCCGAACCGCCCCCCGGCCGAGCCGCCGCTGCGCTTCGTCAGCCGCAACGACCACAAGCCCGGACGCCACGGCCAGGGCGAGAGCCTGAGCCTGCTGGCGCGGCTCGAATGGAGCGAGGCGCACCTGGAGCGTGACGCCGAGGACGTGGCCCGGCACCTGCTCGAGGCCTTCCGGGCGCGACTGCCGGAGGGCGTGACGCTGCCCGAGCCGACGGCGCTGGGCGCCCACCGCTGGCGCTACGCCCAGCCCGACGTCTTCGCCGGCGGCGAGGCGGTCAACCTCGACCACCGCCGCACGCCCGAGGGGCTCGCGCTGTGCGGCGACGGCTGGCGCGGGCCGCGGGTCGAGGACGCCTGGCTCTCCGGTCACCACCTCGGCGAGGCCCTGGCGGCCGACGCTTCCTGACCCCCTCTTCGCGACTGGAGACTTTTATGTCCTACGCCCTGATCCTGCTCGCCCACGGCTCCAGCGACCCGAACTGGCGAGCCCCCTTCGAACACTTCGCCAAGGCGCTGACCGAGCGGCTGTCGACCCCGCTGCGCCTGGCCTACATGGAGCTCAGCGAACCCTCGCTCGAGTCCACGGTGGCCGAGCTGGCCGAGGCCGGCATCGAGCGTGCCGAGATCCTGCCGCTGTTCTTCGCCGCCGGCCGCCACCTGCGCCGCGACGTGCCCGGCCAGGTCGAGGCGTTGACCGCCGCCCACCCGAGCCTCGAACTGACCCTGCTGTCGCCGGTCGGTGAGCACCCGGCCTTCGTCGAGGCACTGGCGGCGGTGGTCGCCGAGCAGGCAGGGGAGTCGGCACGCTCATGAACGACGAGGCACGGCGCCCGGCCGACACCCCGCTCTACCCGATCCGCGAAGTCTCCCGGCTGACCGGCGTGAACTCCGTGACCCTGCGCGCCTGGGAGCGTCGCTACGGGCTGATCCAGCCCCAGCGGACCCCCAAGGGACACCGCCTCTACGCCCGTGAGGACATCGAACGCGTCGAGCGCATCCTGCAGTGGCTCAACCGCGGCGTCCCGGTCAGCCAGGTCCGCGAGCTGCTCGACCAGCCGGAGACGGCCGAGACCCCGGCGCCGGCGGCCGGTGACTGGCCCGCCCAGCGACGCCAGCTGATCGGCGCCGTCCAGGCGCTGGACCTCGATCGCCTCGAGGCGCTGTTCAACCAGTCCCTGGCCCTCTATCCGGTGCCGACCTGCCTGGCCGAGCTGTGGCAGCCGGTGGTGCGCCAGCTCGAGGAGGGCTGGGGCGATCAGCTGGGCGACACCCTGCAGCGTCGCACCCTGGAGGCCTTCCTGCGCACCCGCATCGGCACCCGGCTGCTGCACGCCAACCGGCTCAGCAGTGGCCCGACGCTGATCGTCGCCCCGCTGCCGGACGACCCCTCGCCGCTCTGGGTGCTGCTCGCGGCGCTGGCCGCCAGCGACCGCGGCTATCGCATCCGGCTCTTCGACGCTCCGCTGCCCTTCGCCGAGGTGCCGCTGGCGGTGGAGCGCTTCCAGGCCGCCGGCCTGCTGCTGGCCAGCGGCAAGGCCGAGAAGGCCGAGCTGGTGCGCCGCCAGCTGCCGCGACTGGCCGAGCAGCTCGAGGTGCCGCTGATGGCCTGCGGCCCCATGGCCCGCATCCGCGAGACGGACCTCGAAGGGACCGAGGTGACCCTGCTCGGCGACGATCTCGACGAGGCCATGCAGCGCCTCCAGGAACGACTCCCCGCCCGCTGACCCGGAGCCCTCCATGACTGCACCCGCGATCGTCTGGTTTCGCAGCGACCTGCGGATTCACGACAACACCGCCCTGGCCGCGGCCGCCCGTCGGGGCCCCGTCATCGCCGTCTTCCTGCGCTGCCTGCCCCACTGGCAGCGTCACGGTCACGGCGCCAACAAGCTCGACTTCTGGGGCCGCGGTGTCGCCGCCCTGGGCGACGACCTGGCGGGCCTCGGCATCCCCCTGCTGCACCGCGATATCGACGATTTCGCCAAGGCCCCGGCCACCCTGCTCGAGATCGCCCGCGAGACCGGGGCCCACGCCCTGCACTTCAACCACGAGTATCCGCTGGACGAGCAGCGCCGCGACCGCGCGGTGATCGCCGTCTTCGAGGAGGCGGGCCTCTCGGCCACCGGCCACCATGACGCCGTGGCCTTCGCCCCGGGGGAGCTGCTCACCGGCAAGGGC
>JAWWBV010000431.1:0-2897 GCA_033720795.1 Halomonas sp.
GCCGATGTTGCGCTCCTGGCGCGGCGAGCGGGTGGCCGAGGTCACCTTGCCGATCAGCGCCCCGCTGCTGTCGTGGACGGGGAAGACGTCGATCATCGAGCCGTCGGTGAAGTAGCCGATGCTCGGGCCGTCGATCTCCACACCAACGAGCTTGCGCGAGACGCCTTCGGCCTTGATGCGTTCCAGGGCCACGCGTCCGATGAAGTCGTCGTCGCCGCGCAGGTCGACCATCCAGTCGTAGCCCATGCCCACCTCGAAGGGGTTGGTGTCGTACCAGATGTCGCAGCCGAAGGCAAGGATCCCGCCCTCGATGCGGCGGATGTGGCAGGGGCCGATCACCTGCATGCCGTGGGGCCGCCCCGCCTCGAAGACCCGCTGCCAGAGGGCCTCGCCGTAACGGGTCGCCTCGCGCAGGTAGATCTCGTAGCCGATCTCGCCGGAGTAGCCGGTGCGCGAGATCACCACCGACATGCCGTCGAGCTCCGCCTCCATGAGGTGGTAGTAGGGAATCTCCAGCACCCGTTCGCCGAACAGGTCCACCATCACCGCCTTGGCATGCGGTCCCTGCACCTGCACCGGCGCCACGTCCACCTCGCGGATGGTGACATCCAGGCCGGAGTGGTAGGCGAGGCCCTGACACCACAGCAGCACGTCGCTGTCGGCCAGCGACAGCCAGAAGCGGTTCTCCTCGATGCGCAGCAGCACCGGGTCGTTGATGATGCCGCCGTCGTCGGCGGTGACGAAGACGTACTTGCACTGGCCGACCTGGCAGTGGCGCATGTCCCGCGGCACCAGCCGCTGGGTGAAGGTGAAGGCGTCGGGACCTGAGATCTCGATCTGGCGCTCCACGCCCACGTCCCAGAGGGTGACGCCCTGCACCAGCGCCCAGTACTCGTCGACGGGGTCGGTGTAGAGGCGCGGATGGTAGTGGTGGTTATAGACGCTGTACTTGCGCACCCCATGGCGCCGCGAGGCGTAGAAGAACGGCGACTTGCGGATCCGCGGATAGAGCAGGATCTCCGGTGTCGTCTGGGTGTGGTCGATGCGTTCGATGACCTGGGACATGATCGTCTCTCCTGTGCTGATACGAGGCCCTGCCAAGCGGCCTCGAGGCGAATGCCGAAAGGCCGTTCATGCCCTCGAAGCTAGTCCCCCGCGCCTACTCCCACGGCACCAGCGGCGACCGCCACTTTGGTCCCAGCGACACCGCGCGCCACTTTCCCGGCACCGGCCGCCCCTCGGCGCCGCCGATGGTCGCCGCGGGACAAGAACCGGTCGGCCAGAGCAAACGGGCGCCGGCGGCCTGGCTTATGGTGAAGCCAGAAGCGTCGAGCCCATCGGCATCGGAGAGCGGCCATGACAACACTACCCAAGCATGCAGACGCGGTGATCATCGGTCAGGGCGGCATCGTCGGCGCCTCGGTGGCTCACCACCTGATCGAACTGGGCTGGACGAACCTGGTGGGGCTCGAGAAGTCCGCCATTCCCTCGGACATCGGCTCGACCTCCCACGCCTCGGACTTCTGCTACATGACCGCCCACGACAAGATGTCGTGCTATACCACCACCTACAGCCGGGAGTTCTACGAGCGCCGGGGGCACTACCAGCGGATCGGGGGGCTCGAGATCGCCCGGCTCGGCGACGAGGCGCGCCTGGCGGAGCTCAAGCGCAAGGTCGCCTCGGGCAAGGCCTTCGGCACCAACGCGCGGCTCATCGGCCCGGACGAGGTCGTCGAGCGCTTCCCGTTGCTCGAGCGCTCACTGGTGCTGGGCGGCCTCTGGGACCCGGACGCCGGGCTGGTGGTGCCCCGCTCGCAGCGGGTCGCCGGCGAGCTGATCGAGGAGGCGGTGGCCTCCGGCCACCTCCGGGCCTTCGCCGACACCCCGGCCATCGACATCGACGTCGAGGACGGCCGGGTGCGCGGCGTGATGACCGCCCGCGGCTACATCGCCACCCCGGTGGTGATCGTCACCTCGGGGATCTGGGGACCGATCCCCGCGGCCATGGCCGGCGTCAGCCTGCCGCTGATGCCGGTGGAGCACCCGCTGATGTTCTTCGGCCCCTTCGATGCCTTCGCCGGCACCGGGCTCGAGATCGGCTATCCGCTGCTGCGCGACCAGGGCAACTCGGCCTACCTGCGCGACACCGGCGATCCCCGGAGCACCGAGGGCGGTCAGATCGAATGGGGCTACTACGAGGCCCACTCGCCGCGCCTGGTCGCCCCCACCGACATCCTCGAGCGCGAGCAGGCCAGGCTCTCCCCCTCCATGCGCGACCTGGAGATCGACCAGGTGATGGCGGCCTTCGAGCGGGCCGTCGAGCTGACGCCGGTGCTCGGCGAGCTGGGCTGGGACGAGAAGCACTCCTTCAACGGCCTGCTCTCGGTGACCACGGACGGCGGCTCGCTGGTCGGCGAGGCGCCGGAGACCCGCGGCGTGTGGCTGTGCGAGGCGGTCTGGGTCAAGGACGGCCCCGGCATGGGCAAGGTGCTGGCCGACTGGCTGACCCTCGGCCGCCCGACCCTCGACCCCCACGGCATCGACATCGCCCGCTTCTACCCGGTTCAGAAGACCCCCCACCATGTCGTCGGACGCTGCCGGGAGATCGCCCAGAAGATCTATGATCCGCCGGTGCACCCTCGGGAGCCCTTCGCGAGCGGCCGCAACCTGCGCCGCAGCCCCTTCTGGCCCCGGGAGGAGGCCCTCGGCGGCCACTTCATGGAGGTGGTGGGCTGGGAGCGGGCCCACGGCTACGGCGCCAACGAGGCGCTGCTGGAGCGCTACGGCGACCGCGTGCCGGAGCGTCCCGACGAGTGGGACGCCCGCCACTTCTGGCGCGTCTCCAACGCCGAGCATCTCGCCCTGAGCGAGGGCGTGGGCATGATCAACCTCTCCCA
>JAWWBV010000432.1:0-2891 GCA_033720795.1 Halomonas sp.
CATGCAACGAGAGGAAGCGCGCATCATGGCCACTACCCGCACCAAGCTCTGGATCGGCGTCGGAACGAGTGTCCTGCTGGGCACGGCGAGCGCCGGCTGGGCCGACAGCGTCGAGGCCCACGAGGGCGAGATGAACGCCGCCGAGCAGAGCCAGCACCACGAGGGTGGCGAAGGCGGCGAGCAGAGCCAGCACCACGAGGGTGGCGAAGGCGGCGAGCAGGGCCAGCACCACGAGGGCGGCGAAGGCGGCGAGCAGGGCCATCATCATGAAGGCGGAGAAGGCGGAGAAGGCGGAGAAGGCGGAGAAGGCGGAGAAGGCGGAGAAGGCGGAGAAGGCGGAGAAGGCGGAGAAGGCGGTGGCCTGGGACCGGATCCGCTGGCGGTCTTCTCCGGCTGGGATGCTGCCCAGGGCGGCGAAGGCGGCGAAGGCGGCGAGAACGCCACTGCCCCCGCCGATAACCCCGGCGTCACCTACACCCGCCTGGCCATGATGCAGGGCCACCTCGAGGTCGCCCGCGAGCTCTATCGCCAGGGCGAGCAGGACGCCGCCGTGGTGCACTTCGCCCACCCCCTCGACGAGCAGTATCCGTCCGTGGAGTCGGCCCTGGCGACCCGGGGCGTCGAAGAGGCCGTCCAGTCATCGCTCGAGACCCTCGAGCAGGGCGCCCGTGAGGGGCTGGCCTGGGAGGCGCTCGAATCGCGCTATGCCGAGGTCGAGTCCACGCTCGAGGAGGCCATGGCCACCACCGAAGCCTCGCTGCTCGAGGATCCCGCCTTCGTCAGCCGGGTGCATCGTGCCCTGGTCACGGCCTCGCTGTACGAGTATGCCGAGGCCGTCGAGGAGGGCGAATTCACCAACGTCGTCGAGTATCAGGACGGGCGCGGCATGATGCAGGTGGGGCGCCAGCTGCTCGAGCGTCAGGGCGCGGCATTCGGCGCAGGTGAGGACGCCGAGGGCTACCAGGCCCTGCTGAGCGCCTACGACGAGGTGCTGCAGGCCTGGCCCTCGGCCGAGGCCCCGGCGCAGCCGGCGATGAGCTTCGGTGAGCTCTCGGGTGCCGTCTTCCGCCTGGAACAGCTGCTGGGCGACTACTGAGGCATGCCCCGCCGCCGTCGTGCCACGGGCAGGGCGGCGGCGGGATGCTGCAAGCGACGAGATCGCCGACGCCTGGCGTCAGCGAACGCCTATCCGGCGCAGGGTCCCCCTGGCAGGCTGCTACCCTGTGAGTCTGCCAAGGAGGAGAGCATGCGATATATCGCGATGGCCCTGCTGCTCCTGCCGCTGACGGGGCAGGCGCAGATCATGAAATGCCCGGATGGTTCCTACCGCGACCGCTGCCCGGGAGGCGAGACCTTCCAGGGTGGTGGCGTCTCCCGCTACGTGGCGCCCGAGCCACGTTCGTTGGCTCCTCTTTCCCCCCGGCCCGACATCGACCGCTCCCACGCCAGTGGCGACCCGGATGGCACTGCGTCCATGCGCCCCTCATCGGGCCCGCGCTCGGTGGCCGAGCGCGCCCGGGACATGGGCATCAGCCGCAACGCGCTGGTCAAGGCCCGCAGCCGTGGCACCATCCTGATCGGCATGGAAGAGAAGGATGTGATCGACATCCTCGGCCAGCCGGACGACGTCGATACCAGCGGGGGATACGGCTTCCGCTGCAAGACGATGCACTGGTACGACCGCCGAGACGACCTGCCCGATGTCGTCAGCACCTGCGATGGCCGGGTCGACTACTTCAGCAACGGGTAATCACCGGCACCGCGCGCCCCCTCTTTGGGGCCTCGAGCGTCCATGACGCAAACGGCCACCGCCCCGATGGGGGAGTGGCCGTTTTGGGGTGCCTCGCACCTTGCCGGGAAGGGGCATTCCTGAACTCAGGCGATAAGCGCAGCGGCTGCGATTATTCCAAGCGCCACGGGGTATGCCGGCCCATTGATCAGAATTCGAGACGCGCTTCCATCATATAGGCACGACCCGGCATCGGAACGCGTCCCACCGGGCTGACGTCGGCGCCGCGGAAGTAGGCGTCGTCGTCCAGCAGGTTGGTGGCCGAGAGCCCGACGTTCAGGAGGGTATCGCCGCTGAGGCGGATATCGCGGCCGATGCGGGCATTCACCAGCGTGTAGGCGGGCAGCTCGCCGGCATCGCCGTTGGCGGTTTCGCGCTTAGTATTGGCGGCGTCACTGAAGCTGTCGCTGACCCGGTTGACGCTCACGCTCGCCAGCCACTGATGCATCTCGTAGCGGGCGTTGGCGCCGATGTTATGCGTCGGGGCGTTAGGGAGGTCATTACCCGCATTGTCGCCCGTGCGTTGCTCGGTGGCGAGGTAGGTGTAACCCAGCCCCAGCGACAGGCGATCGGTGGCCTGCCAGTCGGTCTCCAGTTCGATGCCTTCGTGGCGCGTCTCGCCCAGGTTGACGAAGCGATTATTGGCCTTGTCGAACTGGATCTGGTCCTCATAGTCGATGCGGAACAGGGTGGCCGAGGTGGTCAGCGTCGGGGTCACCTCGACACGGGCGCCCAGCTCATAGTTCCAGGCGGTCTCGTTGGCCACGTCGCCTTCCCGGGTGGCCTGGGCGATCTGCACCGGCACCAGCGACTTCTGGGCATTCGCGAACACGAAGACCTCGTCGGTGGCCTCGAAGCCCACCGTCAGCCCCGGCAGGATCTCGTCGGTGTCATTGGTCGAGGGTGTATCGCTGAGTTCGTCATAGAAATCCATGCGTACATCTTCATAGCGCACCCCGGGGGTGACCGCCAGCCGGCCGTCCATCAGGCTCAACGTATCGCTGGCATAGAGCGCCACGGCGTCGGTCTCCAGATCCCAGCGACGCACCTCCCCATAGCTGCCGGTGGAGAGCTCCTCGCGATTGACATCGAAGTCGACCTC
>JAWWBV010000433.1:0-2891 GCA_033720795.1 Halomonas sp.
ACCATCGCCCGCATCGCCGGCGATTCGGCGCGCAGCGGCCTCGAGAGCTTCGTCAGCTTCCTGGCCTACCTCTCGATCAGCCTCGGGGTGCTGAACCTGCTGCCGATCCCGGTGCTCGATGGCGGCCACCTGCTCTATTACTTCGTCGAGGTGGTCCGCGGCCGTCCGGTCTCCGAGCAGGCCCAGGCGGTGGGATTGCGCATCGGTCTGGCCCTGGTCGGCACCCTGATGCTGATGGCGCTCTATTTCGACCTGATGCGGCTCTGGTAGCCGGGCGCCGGCTTGTCAGTGGCCATGACAAATGTATAAGGTGCCTGTCTGGACCGGACGGCAGACCAACGCGAGCGAATCGATTGCATGAAAATCAAGACCATCGGACTGGCGGCGCTGCTGCTTGCCGGTGCCCAGGCGGCACTGGCGGATCCCTTTGACGTTTCCGACATCAGGGTGGAAGGACTGCAGCGGGTCTCGCCCGCCTCCGTGTTCAACGCCTTCCCCGTCAGTGCCCGCGACCGGGTCGACGAGCGGGAACTGGCCGAGGCGGCTCGCGAACTCTTCGCCACCGGCCTGTTCGAGGACGTGAGCCTCGCCCGCGAGGGCGACGTGCTGATCATCCAGGTGGTCGAGCGGCCGACGCTGGCGCGGCTCGAGATCGAGGGCAACAGCCAGATACCCGATGAGGACCTGCGCCGCGGCCTCAAGCAGGCCGGCCTCGACGAGGGACAGGTCCTGCAGCTCTCCACCCTCGAGGAGATCCAGCGTGAGCTGGAGGGTGTCTACCAGTCCCAGGGTCGCTACAGCGCCCGCATCGAGACCTCCGTCGAGGAGGTCGGCGAGGGGCAGGTCCAGGTCAACATCGACATCGACGAGGGCGCGGTCGCCAAGATCCGCCAGATCAACATCGTCGGCAATCGCGACTTCGACGACGAGCGCCTGCGCGAGCTCTTCGAGCTCGAGGACTCCCCGGGCTGGTTCTTCGGCTGGTTCTCCAGCGACGAGTACTCCCGCGAGGCCCTGGCCGGCGACCTGGAGCGGCTGCGTTCCTTCTACCTGGATCGCGGCTACGTGAATTTCGCCATCGAGTCCTCCCAGGTCTCGATCAGTCCCGACAAGTCGAAGATCTTCGTCACCGTGAACATCGACGAGGGCCGCCAGTACCGCCTCGGCGACATCCGCTTCGCCGGCGACCTGCGCATCGCCGAGCGCGAGGCCCGGGAGCTGCTGGAGGTCGAGAGCGGCGAGATCTTCTCGCGCAGCGACGTTACCGCCTCCACGGAGGCCCTGCGCTCGCGGCTCGGCGCCGAGGGCTTCGCCTTCGCCAACGTCGACGGGATTCCCGAGGTCGCGACCTCCGGCGATACCGTGGACCTGGTCTTCCGGGTCGAGCCCGGCCGACGCGCCTATGTGCGGCGCATCGAGTTCACCGGCAACACCACCACCCAGGACGAGGTGCTGCGCCGCGAGATGATCCAGATGGAGGGCGCACCGGCCTCTACCGAGTCGATCAGCCGCTCGAAGCAGCGCCTGGAGCGCCTGGGGTTCTTCAAGCAGGTCGACGTCGAGACGCGCCCCGTGGCCGGCGAGCCCGACAAGCTCGACGTCACCTACACGGTGGAGGAGCAGCCCTCGGGCTCGATCTCGGCGAGCATCGGCTTCTCCCAGAGCGCCGGGGTGATCTACGGCGCCTCGCTCTCCCAGAACAACTTCCTGGGCACCGGCAACCGCGTCAACATCGGCGCCCAGCGCAGCGACACCTACACCAGCCTCAACTTCGGCTTCACCGATCCCTACTGGACCCTCGACGGCATCTCCCGCGGCTACAACCTCTTCTACCGCGAGACCGACTACGAGGATTCCGACATCTCGACCTACTCCACCGACTCCTTCGGCGGGGGGATCAACTTCGGCTACCCGATCAACGAGCTGACGCGGCTGAACTTCGGCGCCAGCGTCGAGGACCTGACGCTCAAGACCTATCGCGATACGCCGGCCGAGATCATCCAGTACGAAGCGGATCAGGGCAGCGACGCCCAGAGCCTGAAGCTCTCGGCCAGCTGGACCCGCAACGACCTCAACCGCGGCATCATGCCGACCGCCGGCAGCTATCAGCGGCTGTCGCTGGAGACCGCGGTGCCGGGCAGCGACGCCGAGTACTACAAGCTGCGTGCCCAGGCCCGCCAGATCCTCCCCTTCAACGAGGAGCAGACCTGGGGGCTGAAGTTCAGCGGCGAGCTGGGCTATGCCGACAGCGTCGGCAACGACCCCTATCCGTTCTACGAGAACTTCTTCTCCGGCGGTCTCGGCTCGGTGCGTGGCTTCACCGGGAACACCCTGGGGCCGGCCACCACCGAGCGCAATGGCGGCGACGACCGCACCCTGGGCGGCAACGTCCTGGTGGAGGGCAGCGCCGAGGTGCTCTTCCCGGTGCCCTTCGTCGAGGACCAGCGCTCGCTGCAGGCCTCGCTGTTCGTCGATGCCGGCAACACCTTCCTCACCGACTGCTACGAGGTGCCGGATTCGTTCAGCTCGTCGTGCAGCTCGGGCGTGGACCTGGGCGAGCTGCGCTACAGCGCCGGCCTCGGCCTCTCCTGGCTGACGCCGGTGGGGCCGCTGACCTTCAGCGTCGCCGAGCCGCTCAACGACAAGGACGGCGACGACACCCAGTTCTTCCAGTTCTCGCTGGGTCAGACCTTCTGATCCGGCCCGCCGAGGAATGCCGCCGCATGCGCACGCTCACCGCCGCCCTCTGTCTCGGCCTGCTGGTCGCCGCCACCGCGCCGGCCCAGGCCGCCGAGGTGGCCGTGCTCGACTGGCGCGCCGCGCTGATGGAGACCGACGCCGCCGAGCGCTCCATGGATGAGCTGCGCGCTCGCCTCGCCGACCGGCAGCAG
>JAWWBV010000434.1:0-2890 GCA_033720795.1 Halomonas sp.
ACCCGGCTCGGGGCCTACCTGCGTGCCGGCACCGAGAACCCGGCGCTGATGCAGGCCTTCGGCGTCAACGTGCCGCAGCTGATCACCCTGACCTACGGCTTCGGCGTGGCGCTGGCCGCCTTCGCCGGGGTGCTGGCCGCGCCCCTCTACCCGGTCTCGCCGACCATGGGCTCGAGCCTTCTGATCGTGGTCTTCGCGGTGGTGGTGATCGGCGGCATGGGGTCGATCCTCGGCGCCATCCTCACCGGGCTCGCCATGGGCCTGATCGAGGGCCTCACCAAGGTCTACTACCCCGAGGCGGCCAACACCGTGATCTTCCTGGTGATGATCCTGGTGCTGCTGCTGCGCCCCTCGGGTCTCTTCGGCAAGGAGGCATGACGTGATGGCCACGACCCAACACCTGACCCCCGCCATGCAGCGCCAGCGCAGCGCGCGGCTGCGGCGCAACATGCTCTACCTGGTGCTGCTGGCGCTGGCCCTGCTGGCCCCGCTCGCCATCTACCCGGTGTTCCTGATGAAGGTGCTGTGCTTCGCGCTCTTCGCCTGCGCCTTCAACCTGCTGCTGGGCTATGCCGGACTGCTCTCCTTCGGCCATGCGGCCTTCCTGGCCACCGGCGGCTACTTCACCGGCATCATGCTCTCGAGCTACCCGGGCCTGACGCCGGAGGCGGGCATCCTGATCGGCACCCTGGCGGCGGTGGTGCTGGGCACCTTCTTCGGCGTGCTGTCGATCCGCCGCCAGGGGATCTACTTCGCCATGGTGACCCTGGCGCTGGCGCAGATGGTGTACTTCTTCTTCATCCAGGCGCCCTTCACCGGGGGCGAGGACGGCCTGCACGGCGTGCCTCGCGGGGAGCTGTTCGGGATGATCAGCCTCTCCGACAACCTGCCGATGTACTACTTCGTGCTGACGATCTTCGTGATCGGCTTCGCGATCATCCAGCGCACCGTGCACTCGCCCTTCGGCCAGGTGCTCAAGGCGATCCGCGAGAACGAGCCCAGGGCGGTCTCGCTGGGCTATAACGTGGATGCCTACAAGCTGGTGGCCTTCGTCATCTCCGCGGGCCTCGCCGGGCTCGCCGGCTCGACCAAGACGGTGGTCTTCCAGCTCGCCTCGCTGACCGATGCCCACTGGCACATGTCCGGCGAGGTGATCCTGATGACCCTGCTGGGCGGGGTGGGCACGCTGTTCGGTCCGGTGGTGGGCGCGGGCCTGGTGGTCAGCCTGCAGACCCAGCTGGCGCAGTCGCCGCTCGGCAACTGGGTGAGCGTGATCCTCGGCGCGATCTTCGTGATCTGCGTGCTGAGCTTTCGCAGCGGCATCGTCGGCGAGATCGGCAAGCTGGTGCGCAAGAACTTCAAGTAGCGCGTCGCGTCATAAACGCCATCGGGCGCCCCGCGGGGCGCCCGATGGCGTTTCTGCATGGTGCACGCGATGGAGGGCGTCACAGCACGCCCTTGGCCTTGGCCGTGTGGGTGGCGATGGCATCCATCAGCGGCGGCGACAGGCAGTCGTAGGGCTCGAGGCCCAGCTCCTTGAGCCGGCCGCGGACCCGGTCCATGTGGTCCGGGTTGGCGCCCGACTCGATGATCGAGGAGACGAAGGCGGCGAACGCCGGAGCCGCCCAGCCCGTATCGTCGGAGAGTTCCGTGTGGATGAAGTCCAGGCCGTGGAAGGGGTGGTCGGTCTTCTCGATGCGGCCGAACATGTGAACCCCGCATTCCCTGCAGGCATGGCGCTGGATGGCGGCCGAGGTGTCGACGACGTCCAGCTTGTCCTCGTTGGCGGTCACCCTGAGGCTGTCGCGGGGGACCACGGCGACCATCGAGAACAGGGCCCCCTCGGGTTTCCAGCACCGGGTGCAGCCGCACACGTGATTGTGGGCGCACTGCGCGGTGACGGTCACCTCGACGGGGCGGTCGGTGCAGTGGCAATGCAGGGTGCCGCCGTCGAAGCTGTCGCTTCCGGCTTGCACCCCGCGATCCACGGCGGGATGGATGCTGATGTCGCTCATCGTGTTCACTCCCTGGGAGGCAGTGGCTGCTGGGGAAGCGGTCTCCGGGAGGGTCTCGGGTCGCTCCCGGTCCTGCCGGGGCGCTGTCGAGGGTGTCGCCCCCTGGCCGCCGAACCAGCGCTTCAGGGTCGCCATCAGGCTCATGGGCGTGTGCTCCTCTGGTCGTCTGGTCGTCGGGCCGGCAGGTCGATCACCCGGGGCGGGGTGGCTCGGGCGGTGCCCGTCGGTTTTCCCTCCCTCCTCAGTGTAGAACGCTGCGGAGGTGCGCACCTCGCTGCCGCCGCTCGCGGGCCGAGCCCTGCCTGGCCCGACGAGGGGCGCGCCGTAAGGGGCACGGGGGAGCGTCTTGAGGCATGGGCTCAGCGTCGCTTCGGCAGCCGCTCGGGGAGGCGCTCGACCAGGAAGTCGATGAACTGGCGGATCTTCGGCGAGCGGTGGCGATGGCGCGGGGTGATCGCCCAGACGGCGCTGTCGTCGTGGCGGTAGGCGTCGAGCACGCTGAGCAGCTCGCCGCTCGCCAGGTGGGGCTCCACGTAGTAGTCCGGCAGCTGGGCGAGGCCCAGCCCCTTGAGCGCGGCGTCCAGCAGCGCCGGCCCCGAGTTGCTCTCCCAGGGGCCCGCGACCCGCACCTCGCGACGCACGCCCGCCACGGCGAAGCGCCAGTGGTCCCGGGAGCCGATCAGGCAGCGGTGGTGGACGAGCTCGGAGAGGGCGTGGGGCTGGGAGCGGTGCGTGAAGTAGGCCGGCGAGCCGACCACGTACTCGCGGCGCTCGCAGAGCCGCCGGGCGACCAGTGAGGAGTCCTCGAGGGCGCCCATGCGAACGGCGATGTCGAAGCCCTCGTCGATGATGTCCACCTGGCGATTGGTCAGGTG
>JAWWBV010000435.1:0-2886 GCA_033720795.1 Halomonas sp.
CCAGAGGTCGCTGGGGAACTCGTTCTTTTCGTCGATCTCGGCGGCGCGCGGGGCGATCTCGTCGCGGGCGAAGGCGTTGACGTGATCGCGCAGCATGTTCAGCTCGTCGTCGAGGCCGAAGTCGAGGGGTTGGTAGGGCGTATGCATGGCAGGGCTCCGGTCTTGTCGGGTGGCGCGCCTGGCGCTCAGCGCGGGCGCGATGGTCAAACGGGTGCCAACGAAGTGGCGGATGGCACAAGACTAGGTGAGGTTGACGTTAACGTAAAGTGCGGCCAAGGCGGCTACGACGAATGTCGAAAGAGAGAGGAGAGCCACCGCGCCATGATCGCCATAGGCGGCCGCGAGCGGGGCCCTGACGTTGGCTGGGCGTCGCCACGCTACCCACGCCAGCGTGATAGCCTGACTTTCCAGCCTTCTTAATAGTTGCACGTCACGCGGGTCGGTCAATCGCCACACAGGAATGGGTGTACTGCCATGACCAAGGTCCTTGGGACGGCTTGCGACATTGCAGAGGCAGACGCCTATCAGGGCAGGATCCTTGGTGGCGTGTCGCGCACCTTTGCCCTCACCATCCCTCAGCTCCCTGCCGATCTGCGCAAGGTCGTGACCAATGCCTACCTGCTCTGCCGGATTGCCGACACCGTGGAGGATGAACCGGCGCTGTCCGCGGTGCAGAAGACCCTCCTGCAGGAACGGTTTCTGGCGGTGCTGAGAGGGGAAGAGATGGCCCAGCGTTTCGCCCGGCAGGTCGTGCCGCTGCTCTCGCCGGCCACGTCGCCGGATGAGCGCGAGTTGGTGGCGAACGCGCCACTGGTTGTCCGCTGCACCCATAGCCTCGCCGCGCCCCAGCAGCAGGCGCTGGTCAAGTGCGTGAGCATCATGTGCCGGGGCATGGGCCATTACCAGGAGCAGTCCAGCCTGGAGGGCCTGGCGGATCTGGGCGAGGTGGATCGCTACTGCTATTACGTGGCAGGCGTCGTGGGGGAAATGCTTACCGAACTGTTCTGTCAGCATTCGGGCGACATACATGCGCAGCGTGACGAGATGCTGGCCCTGGCACCGTCGTTCGGGCAGGGACTGCAGCTCACCAATATCCTCAAGGACCTCTGGGACGATCGGCAACGTGGCGTCTGCTGGCTGCCCCGCCGGGAATTTCAGGCGTTCGGTGTGGACGTGGCGAGCCTGGCGCCGGGGCGCGGCGACCCGGAGTTCGCCACCGCACTGCGTTACATGGTCGGTATGGCGCATGCCCATTTGCGAAATGCCTTCCGCTACACCCTGATGGTGCCGGCGAAGGAAACGGGCATCAGGCGTTTCTGCCTATGGGCCATCGGCCTGGCCGTGCTCACCCTCAGGCGGATAGCGGCTCGGCCGACCTATCGCACGGGGCGGCAGGTCAAGGTGCCACGCCGCACGGTCAAGGCCGCCATCGCGAGTACCCGCCTGGCGACGCGTCATGATGGGCTGCTCACGCTGCTGTTCGGCGGTGTGACCCGGGGGTTGCCACTCGAGACGCTCGGGGGCCCCCAGCCGGCCCTCAGTGCATGGGCACTTGAGCCGTTCGATGGCGATGGCGCTTCGGCGGCAGGCCATGGCCTTCGGCTGGGCAACGACGAGGAGTAGATCGATAACATGGCCAAGGAGGTGACCATTGGTTAGCACTGGCGCAAGCGGACGCGACGAGACCGTTTCCTTCGATGACGAGGAGCTGATCCTGGTCGATGACGCGGACCGGGAGCTGGGGCATTTGAGCAAGGCCAAATGCCACGAAGGCAGCGGTGTGCTGCATCGCGCCTTCTCGCTGTTCGTGTTCAATCGTGACGGGGAGCTTCTATTGCAGCAGCGGGCGGCAGGCAAGCGCCTCTGGTCGCTGTGCTGGTCCAACAGCTGCTGCAGTCATCCGCGCCGCGGCGAGCTCATGGAGGAGGCGATTCACCGGCGACTCCGGCAGGAGGTCGGCATCGAGGCGCGGCTCGCCTTCCTCTACAAGTTCCACTATCAGGCCCAGTTCGGTTCGAGTGGCGCCGAGCACGAGCTTTGCTGGGTCTATGTTGGCGTCACCGATGATGCGCCACGCCCCAACCGCCAGGAGATCGCCGACTGGTGCTGGATTTCGCCCGCAGGGCTCGATGCCGAGCTGGCCGCCCGCCCGGAACGCTATACGCCCTGGTTCAAGATGGAGTGGGCGCGATTGCGCAGCGACTTTGCCGAGGCGCTCGCGCGCTATACCCGCTAGGTAAGACGGCGAGAACGACCCTTTCATGTCCCGGCCGAACGCGGCCCGACCAACTGTGGCCGGGCACTGTCGGATCGGCGGGTGAGGCGAGGTGGTCGCCGGCTCAGTCGGCGTGGGCGTTGGGGAAGAAGAGCTGCTGGCCCTTCACCTCGAAGTCGGCGATGGCGGCCTGGCCCTGCTCGGAGAGCAGCCAGTCGTGCCACTGCTCGGCGAGGTCATGCTTCAGGTGCGGGTGGCGCTCCGGGTCGATCAGCAGGCTGCCGTACTGGTTGAACAGCGCCTCGTCGCCTTCGAACAGCAGCGCGAGGTTCTGGCGGTTGTCGAAGGCGACCCAGGTGGCGCGGTCGCTCATCGCGTAGGCGTCCATGCCGGCGGCGGTGTTCAGGGTCGGGCCCATGCCACTGCCGAGCTCGCGGTACCACTCGCCGCCGGGCTCGACGCCGGCGGCGTCCCACAGGCGCAGCTCGGCGCGGTTCGTGCCGCTGTCGTCGCCGCGGGAGGCGAAGGGCGCCTCGGCCTTGGCGATGTCGGACAGCGCCTCCTCGATGCTCTCGGCGTCACTGATGCCGGCCGGGTCGTCGCTCGGGCCGACGATCACGAAGTCGTTGTACATGACGTCGGCGCGCTCGGTGGCGTAGCCCTCGGCGACG
>JAWWBV010000436.1:0-2885 GCA_033720795.1 Halomonas sp.
CCTCACCGAGGCGCTCAACAACTTCCAGTTCGACGTGGCGACCCTCACCGTGGCCCAGGCGCTGCCCGGCGGCGGCCTGATGGCGATGGCGATCCTGGTGCTGACCAGCATCTTCGTCGCCACCACCGGCGACTCCATGAGCTATGCCATCGCCGTGGTCTGCACCGGCCATGACGACCCGAACCGTCTGGTGCGGGCCTTCTGGGGCATCGCCATGGCCATCATGGCGGGCATCCTGCTCTACATGGGGTCCGGCCAGATCAGCGCCCTGCAGCAGTTCATCGTGATCACCGCGATCCCGGTCTCGCTGGTGCTGCTGCCCTCGCTGTGGACCGGCCCCCAGGCCGCCTATGCCATGGCCCGCGAGCAGGGCGTGGTGGCCCCGCGGCGTCAGGCGGCACCCGCCGCGCGTCACTGAGCCCCACGGACCGGCGTCGCGACATGGCGCTGCCCCTGAGGGACAAGGCCCCGAACCAGCCAGCTGGTTCGGGGCCTTTGCCGTCCGCCTGATGCCGCGCCGCGTTGGCCACTGGCTGGACTCCGGACATGACCTCACCGCCGACGTGGTGCGGCTCGACCTGCACATCACCGACCTCGTGCTGGCGCTGGCGAGCGTCCGCGAGCTCCCGGACGCGCCGCTCATCCTGACACCCCCGGCGAGACGCTGCCCCCAAAGCGTGCAGCGGGAACCCTGTCAGCACCACATGAGTGCGCCAACATCCTCCTCTCGCCTTACCTGTCTCTGTGGGTCCACTGCCATACGCCCCAACTGCACGCCAACCGGCCTGATGCGCCAGAATGGAACGAATCTTGCTTCATCATGGTGCCTAACCGCTTCGTTCACGACTTCCATGCATCAGGAGAGATCATTCCCGTGGATATCACGAGTGCAGTCCAGACCCTGACTCAGAGCGCCAACACGCTCTTCATCCTGATCGGCGCCATCATGGTGCTCGCCATGCATGCCGGCTTCGCCTTCCTCGAGGTCGGTACCGTGCGTCACAAGAACCAGGTCAATGCCCTGGTCAAGATCATGACCGACTTCGGCGTCTCCGCCATCGTCTACTTCTTCGTCGGCTATCTCGTCGCCTACGACACCCACTTCCTGCACGGCGCCAGCGAACTGACCGCGAGCAACGGCTATGAACTGGTCAAGTTCTTCTTCCTGATGACCTTCGCCGCGGCGATTCCGGCCATCGTCTCGGGCGGCATCGCCGAGCGGGCCAGCTTCTACCCGATGCTGGTCGCCTCCGGGTTGATCGTCGGCCTGGTCTACCCCTTCTTCGAGGGCATCGTCTGGAACGGCAACTTCGGCATCCAGGACTGGTTGGCGCACCGCTTCGGTGCAGGCTTCCACGACTTCGCCGGCTCAGTGGTGGTGCACGCCGTGGGCGGCTGGGTGGCGCTGATGGCCCTGCTGCTGCTGGGCGCGCGCAACGGGCGCTATCGCAACGGTCGGGTCGTGGCCTTCGCCCCCTCCAACATCCCCTTCCTGGCCCTCGGCGCCTGGATCCTGACCATCGGCTGGTTCGGCTTCAACGTCATGTCGGCCCAGACCCTCGACGGCATCAGCGGGCTGGTCGCCGTGAACAGCCTGATGGCGATGGTCGGCGGCATCGTCGTCTCGATGGTGCTCGGCAGGAAGGACCCGGGCTTCATCCACAACGGCCCTCTGGCCGGCCTGGTGGCCATCTGTGCCGGTTCCGACCTGATGCATCCCATCGGGGCGCTGATCACCGGTGGCGTGGCCGGGGCCATCTTCGTCTACCTGTTCGAGTGGGCCCAGGATCGGATCGAGCGCCTGGATGACGTGCTCGGCGTCTGGCCGCTGCATGGCGTCTGTGGCGTCTGGGGCGGCATCGCCGCGGGCATCTTCGGCCAGGCCGGCCTCGGCGGTCTCGGCGGCGTCAGCCTCGCCTCCCAGCTCATCGGCACGCTGGCCGGGGTACTGGTGGCCGTGGTCGGCGGCCTGCTGGTCTACGGCGCCATCGCCCTGATCAGCGGCCTGCGCCTGAGCGAGGAGGAGGAGTTCAACGGCGCCGACGTCAGCGTGCACCGCATCGGCGCCAACGCCTGGGACTGATCGCCTTGCGGGCCGGGGGATGCGTGTCACCCCGGCCTCCCCTATGCTGGGCGCCTGAACCATGACGGGAGACATCGAGACCATGTGGGACCAGCGCGAGATCACCCTGTCGCCCCGGGCGCGGGGCTTTCACCGGGTCACCGAGGAGATCGTCAGCGGCCTGCCGCGCCTGGCCGAGGTCCGGGTGGGCCTCGTGCACCTGCAGCTCTTGCACACCTCGGCCTCGCTGACCCTCAACGAGAGCGCCGATCCGGACGTGCGCCACGACATGGACGCCTTCCTGCGCGACCTGGTGCCCGGCGACCTGCCCTACTTCCGCCACACCCTCGAGGGCGATGACGACATGCCCGCCCACGTGGCGGCCAGCCTGTTCGGCACCCAGCTGACCGTGGCCGTGCGCGGGGGCAGCCTGGCACTGGGCACCTGGCAGGGCATCTGGCTCGGCGAGCATCGCGACCGGGGCGGCGCCCGTCGCCTGATCGCCACGCTCCAGGGAAGCCTGGACGGCGTCGGCGGCTGACGCCCGGCACGCCCGACGACCGATCACTCCCCGGAGAGCCGCTCGACGCGCTCCAGCGTCAAGCGCCGCCCTTCCGCCCGCGAGAAGCGAAAGCGCCCCTCCACCCGCACGGCCTCGCCGAGGTAGGGGGCGATGCGCTCGTGGGGGAAGATCTCGACCCGGTGCAGGTCCTCGTCCTCGATCCAGTAGTGCAGCGGGTCCTCGAAGCGGCGCACCACGCCCTGCGTCGCCACGCGGGTGTCGTCGTGGGCCGCGGGCCGGGTCGCCAGCACCGGCAGCGGC
>JAWWBV010000437.1:0-2870 GCA_033720795.1 Halomonas sp.
CCGTCCACCTTGGTGGCCTTGACCACCACGTCGGCATCGATCTCGATGCCGCGCAGGCAGGCCGCCGAGTCGGTGGTGAAGAAGGGGTTGCCGGTACCGGCGGAGAACAGCACCACGTCCCCGGAGGTCAGGTAGCGGATGGCGGTACGCCGGTCGTAATGCTCCACCACGCCACTCATCGGAATCGCCGACATCACCCGCGAGCGGATGTTGGAGCGCTCCAGGGCGTCGCGCATGGCCAGGGCGTTCATCACCGTCGCCAGCATGCCCATGTGGTCGCCGGTGACCCGCTCCATGCCGGCCTCGTGCAGGGCGGCCCCGCGGAACAGGTTGCCGCCGCCGACCACGATCCCGACCTGCACCCCGATGCCGACCAGCTGACCGATCTCAAGCGCCATGCGATCCAGCACCTTGGGGTCGATGCCGAACTCGGCATCCCCGGTCAAGGCCTCGCCGGAGAGCTTGAGCAGGATGCGCTTGTACTTCGACACCTCGGCGCGGGACTTCTCGGACTTGTGGGGGGCGGCGTGCTCGGCACTGCTCATGGCGTGTCTCCCGGGAACTCGACGAATGGAACATGGGGTGGCCGGATGCACCGGCCGGATACGCGAAGGCGTGCGCTCTCGCGCACGCCATCTTCACACTGGAACCTGGGACCTCAGCTGCGCTTGGCCTGTTCCATCACTTCCTTGGCGAAGTCGACCTCTTCCTTCTCGATGCCCTCGCCCACTTCGAAGCGGGTGAAGCCGATCACTTCGCCACCGGCGGCCTTGGCGAACTCGGCCACGGTCTGGTCGGGGTTCTTGACGAAGGCCTGCTCGGTCAGGCTGTTCTCGGCCAGGTACTTCTTCAGGCGGCCCTGAACCATCTTCTCGGCGATCTGCTCGGGCTTGCCGGCCATGTCCGGCTGGGCCAGGATGATCGCCTTCTCGGCGTCCAGCTGCTCCTGAGGCATGTCCTCGGGATGCGCCACGGTCGGGTTGATGGCGGCGACGTGCATGGCGATGTCGCGGGCCGTCTCGGCGTTGCCGCCCTTGAGCACGGTCAGCACACCGATGCGGCCGCCGTGGACGTACTCGCCCACCAGGTTGCCGTCGCCGGCCTCGACCACGACGCAGCGACGCACGCCGATGTTCTCGCCGATCTTCTGCACCAGCTGCTCGCGCGCGGTCTCGAGCTCGCCTTCCATCACGGCGGCCACGTCCTCGCTCTTGGCGGCGAAGAAGGCGTTGGCGATCTTCTCGGCGAAGGCCGTGAAGTTCTCGTCGCGGGCGACGAAGTCGGTCTCGGAGTTGATCTCGACCATCACGCCGTAGCTGCCGTCCTCGGCCACACGGGTGACCACGGCGCCTTCGGCGGCGGTGCGGCCGGCCTTCTTGGCGGCCTTGAGGCCGGAGTTCTTGCGCAGGTTCTCGATCGCCTGCTCGATGTCACCATCGGTCTCGGTGAGTGCCTTCTTGCACTCCATCATGCCGAGCCCGGTACGCTCGCGCAGTTCCTTGACCTGGGAGGCGCTGATCGCTGCCATGGTAGTGTCCTCTGAATGGTTCGACCTGGGGTCATAGCGGGGAATGAAGAGAGAAAAGGGGGCCTGGGCCCCCTTGCGCCTGTCCGGCGAGCCGTCGCCGAAGCGACGGCAGACGGGCCGGCCCAGGCGGGCCGACGATCACTCGGCGGCGGCGTCGCTCTGGCTCTCTTCGGCTTCGGTCACCTCGACGAACTCGTCGGGACGACCTTCCTTCGCACGGGCGCAGGCGTCGGCGACGGCCTTGACGTAGATCTGGATGGCGCGGATGGAGTCATCGTTGCCCGGGATCACGTAGTCAACGCCATCGGGGTTGGAGTTGGTGTCCACCACGCCGATGACCGGGATACCCAGCTTGTTCGCCTCGTTGATGGCGATGCGCTCGTGATCGACGTCGATCACGAACAGGGCATCGGGCAGGCCGCCCATTTCCTTGATACCGCCCACGGACCGCTCGAGCTTGTCCTGCTCGCGGGTCGCCATCAGCACTTCCTTCTTGGTCAACTTCTCGAAGGTGCCGTCCTCGTGCATGGCCTCGAGTTCGCGCAGGCGCTTGATGGACACGCGGATGGTCTTGTAGTTCGTCAGCATGCCGCCGAGCCAGCGGTGGTTGACGAACGGCTGACCGACGCGGTTAGCCTCTTCCTTGATGATCTTGCTCGCGCTGCGCTTGGTGCCGACGAACATGATCTTGTTGTTGGCCGCTGCCATCTTCTCGACCACGTCGATGGCCTCGTTGAGGGCCGGCAGGGTGTGCTCGAGGTTGATGATGTGAATCTTGTTGCGGGCGCCGAAGATGAACTTGGACATCTTCGGGTTCCAGTACTTGGTCTGGTGACCGAAGTGAGCACCTGCTTTGAGCAGGTCACGCATGTTGACGTGTGCCATGGATGACTCCTGGAAAATCGGGTTAGGCCTCCACGCACCCCATGGATCCGACCGCCGGGATGAACCGACAGCACCCGGGACCATGTGACGGTGCATGTGTGTTTTCAAGGCATTGCATTGATTGACGCGCTCCCTCGTGCCTCGCCGAGGTGCCAAAGGATCGACAGGGGCTCCGCGATTGCAGGAAAGCGCGCAGCTTTATACCATGGATGACCTCCGAGATGAAGTCGCCCGTTACCCGTCCCCGCCGTTTCCGGGCGGCCCCACCCCTGATTCGAGATTCCATGAACGTACCCATCAAGACGCCCGACGAGATCGAGAAGATGCGCGAGGCCGGACGCCAGGCCGCCAGCGTGTTCGAGATGATCATCCCGCACGTGAAGGCCGGCGTGAGCACCGGCGAGCTCGACCGGCTCTGCCACGACTTCATCGTCGACGAGCTCGGCTCGACCCCGGC
>JAWWBV010000438.1:0-2861 GCA_033720795.1 Halomonas sp.
GGCCAAGGAGGAAACACCGATGTCGAACCGTCTGACCAGACGCCTGTGCCTGACCGCCCTGCTGTCGCTGCTGGCCATCGCGCCCAGCGCCTTCGCCCAGCAGGCGACGCCGGGCGCCGGCGGGGCCAATGTCCAGACCGAGCAGTTCCGCGACTGGCAGGTGCTCTGCCCGCCCGAGGGCCAGCAGGGTCCCTGCACCATGAGCCAGCTGGTCACCAACCCCAACAGCAACGACCCGCTGATGCGGGTGATCCTGGGCTATCCGCCGGAGCTCAATGGTCGCCCGGCGATGACCTTCCTGCTGCCGCTGGGCGTGCGCCTCGCCGCGGGGCTGCAGCTGAGCGTGGGCGGCGGCGAGCCGGCCCAGTTCCCCTATCAGGTCTGCCTGCAGCAGGGCTGCCGCGCCGACCTGCCGGTGCCGCCGGCGCTGCTCAGCGACCTGCGCGGCGGCAGCAGCGCGACCCTGAGCCTGGTCGGCCCGCGGGGCAACCGCATGGACCTGGACATCTCGCTGATGGGCTTCACCGACGCCAGCGCGCGCATCGCGCCCTGAGCGAACGACCGCCCCGAGACGCCAACGCCCCGGCCACTGGCCGGGGCGTTTCGTTGGGGCTTGGGTCGGGGCGAGCTCGGCGATGCCGCGGGGTGCGGGCCCTACCAGAGCCCCACGTGCTCGTGCAGGATGGCGGTGCCGATGCCGATCAGCACGACGCCCCCGAGCAGCTCCGCGCGCTTGCCGATCAGCGCCCCCAGGCGGCGCCCCAGCATGACGCCCAGGGTCGCCATCAGGGTGGTCGCCAGGCCGATGGCCAGGGCGGTGACCAGGATGTTGACCTCCATGAAGGCCAGCCCCACTCCCACGGTCAGCGCATCGATGCTGGTGGTGACGGCGGTGGCGATCAGCAGCCAGCCGCCGTGGCGGCGCGGCGGGTCATTCGCCTCGCTCGCCGGCTCGGGCGCGGCGAGGCCGGCGAGGATCATGCGCCCGCCCAGCAGCAGCAGCAGGGCGAAGACCACCCAGTGATCCCAGGCGTCGATGTGGCGCGAGGCCCCGTAGCCCAGCACCCAGCCGAGCAGCGGCGTCAGGCCCTCGATCACGCCGAAGATCAGCCCCGTGCGCAGCGCCTCACGAAAGCGGGGCTGGCGCAGCACGGCGCCCTTGCCGATGGCGGCGGCGAAGGCGTCGGTGGACATGGAGAAGGCCAGCAAGGTGGTGGAAAGCAGCGTCATCCTGAATCGCGTCCCGGCCGGGCGATCACCACGACGGCACGGCGCGCCCGGCCTGGGGCACCGTACCGTCGATGGTCTCGCCAACCCGGAGGTACACCTGCCACGGCATCTGGCCGACTGTGTTGACAGGCATGCTCACGGGGTCCGTGAGCCGGCTACTCCCCAACGAAGGGCATGAGGATCGGCGGGCGTGCCGCCGTCCTCGAGGCGGGAGTATATCAACTCTTGCTGTTGCCATGCAGCACGCGGGTGCCGTCGATAGCACACCCCTCGGATCCTCACCCCGCCGTCAGGGCCACCAGGCGCAGTCGCAGGGCATTGGCGATCACGCTGACCGAGGAGAGCGACATGGCCGCCGCCGCGATGATCGGCGACAGTAGCAGGCCGGTGAAGGGATAGAGGATGCCGGCGGCGATCGGCACCCCCGCGGCGTTGTAGACGAAGGCGAAGAAGAGGTTCTGGCGGATGTTGCGCATGGTGGCCCGGGAGAGGCGGTGCGCCTCGACGATGCCGGTCAGGTCGCCGCGCAGCAGGGTCACGCCGGCACTCTCGATGGCCACGTCGGTGCCGGTGCCCATGGCCATGCCGACGTCGGCGGTCGCCAGGGCGGGCGCGTCGTTGACGCCGTCGCCGGCCATCACCACCACGCGCCCCTCGTCGCGCAGCCGCTGCACCACCCGTCCCTTGTCCTCGGGCAGCACCTCGGCCTCCACCTCGTCGATGCCCAGCCGGCGGGCCACCGCCTCGGCGGAGGTGCGGTTGTCGCCGGTGAGCATGACGACCCGCAGCCCATCGGCCTGGAGGGCGCGAATCGCCTCCTCGGTGGTCGCCTTGACCGGGTCGGCGATCGCCACCAGGCCGGCCAGGCGGCCGTCCACGGCGGCGAAGATCACGGTGGCCCCGTCGCCGCGCAGCCGCTCGGCCTCGTCCTCCAGCTCGGTCAGGTCCACCGTCTCGTCCTCCATCAGCAGGCGATTGCCGAGGGCGACACGCCGCTCCTCGACCCGGCCCACCACGCCCTTGCCGTTGGGCGAATCGAAGTCCGTGGCCTCGGAGAGCGCGAGCCCTTCCTCCCTGGCCCTGTCGACGATCGCCTGCGCCAGGGGGTGCTCGCTGCCGCGCTCCAGCCCCGCGGCCAGTCGCAGCAGCTCGGTGTCGTCGCCGCCCGCGACCGGTCGCAGCTCGGTCACCCGCGGCTTGCCCTCGGTCAGGGTGCCGGTCTTGTCGACCACCACGGTGTCGACCTTCTCCAGGCGCTCCAGCGCCTCGGCGTCGCGGATCAGCACGCCGGCCTGGGCCCCGCGTCCCACGCCCACCATGATCGACATCGGCGTGGCGAGCCCCAGGGCACAGGGGCAGGCGATGATCAGCACGCTGACCGCGGCGATCAGGCCGAAGGCCATGGGCGGTGCCGGCCCCCACAGCGACCAGGCGATGAAGGCCAGCGCCGCGATCAGCATCACCACCGGCACGAAGACCCCGGCCACCTTGTCGGCCAGCCCCTGGATGGGCGCACGGCTACGCTGGGCGTTGGCCACCATCTGCACGATCTGCGACAGCATGGTGTCGCGGCCCACCTTGTCGGCGCGCATGACGAAGGTGCCCTGGCCGTTGATGCTGCCGCCGATCAC
>JAWWBV010000439.1:0-2856 GCA_033720795.1 Halomonas sp.
CCGATGGCGAAGGCACTGACCACCCTGTAGCGGCATGCGCAGCCACAAGGGGCTACAGAAACTGGCGGCCCCGCACCTGAAGCGGCCACGAGGCCGGCCGCCCGAGCAACCTCGGGAATGGTGCCACGACCTTGAGTACCAAGCCGGTTCCTGGCCGGCGCCACGGCGTGTGGTGCTGGTGGTACAGGAACGCCCCGATGACCTGCTGCTGCATGCCTTCTTCCTGGTCACCAACCTCGGCAAGTTCGACTGGCCCCCGGCGAAGGTCCTGGCACTGTACCGCAAGCGCGGCAGCGCCGAGGCGCACATGGGCGAGGTGAAGTCGGCGCTCGATGTGCACCTCTTGTCGACGGATCGTGGCGCCTCCACCGTCCAAGACGTGATGGCTCGTAATGAGGTAAGCCTGCTGCTGAGCCTCTACGCCTACCAGGTCCTGCATGGGTTGCGGCGCCTCTTGGAAAGCCGGACGCACCAGGGGTGGAGCCTGATGCGGATGCGTGAGCAGGTCTCAAGGTCGCGGCGACGTTGTCGCTGCACGCCCGCCGAATCACGGTGCATCTCGGAGATGCGGCCGACAAATGGTGGCCCACCTTACTGAAGGGGATGCCGAGGCTGACCGCGCTGAGCTGACGCTCCAGAGAGCCCCCCACAGCACCAGGAATCGAGCGACCGCAGCGGCGGCCGACGCCAATAGCTGCTTTGAAGGTCAGATTTGATTCCAGGGAGTTATAAAAGATCGAAAGAAAAGCAGGATCCGACTACTTCTCATCAGGCTATCACGCCAGCGATACAGATCCTGATGCGCGATGCTACCGATCAGCAGCTTCAGACTGCCCGATCAGAGCCCTCATGAATGAGGCGGGGTGATGGACGAGGTGTGGTGGGGCTACCGGCCGCACTGGGCGAAGAGATAGGGTGCTTGCCGCGCATCGCCGTCTTTTAAATAGCTTGGCATGTGAGAAAATCCCGTCTTCACCCCTGAACACCACTCTGCGACGCAAAGGCCCCGCCTGTGAGCCACCAGCCCCCCTCCATGAAGTCGCTGATCGCTTTCGAGGCCACCGCGCGCCTGGGTTCGATGACGGCGGCGGCGGATGCCGAGCGCACCAGCCAGCCGACCATCTCCCAGCGCATCCGGGCGCTGGAGGAGCGGGTCGGGCTGCCGCTCTTCGATCGCCAGGGCGGGCGACTGGTGCTGAACGCCCAGGGCGAGCGCTTCTATCGGGAGGTGGCGCCGGGCCTCAAGTCGGTGCGCGAGGCCTGCGAGCGGGTGATGCAGGAGGGGAGGCGGCCGTCGCCCTCGGTGGTGATCGCCGCGGGCTCGGGCTTCACGCACCTCTGGCTGCTGCCGCGCCTGCCGGCGCTCAAGCGGGCCTTTCCCGAGGTCACCTTCCAGCTGATGCCGATCGACCGTGCCGACGACCCGGAGCTGCAGGCCGCCGACATCGCCATCCGCTTCGGGCCCAGAACGCCAAACGCTGAGGCGCGCCTGGTGGCAAGCGAGGCGGTCTTCCCGGTGTGCAGCCCGGCCTATGCCGACCAGCACGGCCTGACCGACACGCTGACCTCGGAAGCGCTGCCCGATCTCGCGCTGCTGCACCAGGACATCAAGGATCCGCGCTGGCTCGACTGGGCGCAGTGGTGCCACACCGCCGGGCTGAGCCTGGCGCCCCGCGACGACGTCTTCGCCTACTACAACTACGCGCTGCTGCTGAACGCCGCGCTGGCCCACCAGGGCGTGGCGCTGGGCTGGTCGATCCTCGTCGAGGAGCACCTGGCGAACGGCCAGCTGGTCGCGCTGGGGCCGCGGGTCACGCGGCGCGACTACGGCTACTGGCTCAGCGTCAAGCACCACCGCAGCGCGGTGCTCGAGCCGATCGGCGACTGGCTGATCGAGGCGGTCCACCGCCGCCGCTCCGTTGCCAGGGCGCCTCAGGCCCAGGACTGAGCGCTCACCCCCACTTGCTGGTCGACAAGGCTCCTCGAGGAACGTGATGCTCACCGGCAGCAGAAGGAGCCCGGCCGCGATCTCCCTCACAACCGTCGCGTCACTGTCGCGTGCCGGGAAGAGGGTGGGCTCACGGCGATGGCTGTCTCCTGGTCACCAAGGCGTTGATGAGCTCGGCGTTGGATTGTCGCGGGCCGGGTAGATCAACGACATACACCACCGAGGCGCGTTTATGCGCAGGAAAGTCATCCGGCATGTCTTTCATCCAGTGATTTATGCTTATTATGCGATTATTTAATCAACACTAAACATATTAGCATGAGCAGCCCGGAGACGGGCGGACTAGGTTGGAAAGCAGGCCGGTCACTGGCGGAGGGGGCGACCCAGCCGCTTCATCTTCCTGAGAGCACGCCCTTCCTGAGAGCACGCCTATGCAACGATTTTCTCGCCTGGAGGCTCGTATGCACCTTTCCCGCTTTCCCCGTGTCCGCCTCGGCCACATGCCGACGCCGCTCGAGCCGATGGACAACCTGAGCCGTCTGCTGGGTGGCCCGCGCCTGTGGATCAAGCGCGATGACTGCACCGGTCTCTCCACCGGCGGCAACAAGACCCGCAAGCTCGAGTTCCTGATGGCCGATGCCCTGGAGAAGGGCGCCGACACCATCATCACCCAGGGCGCGACCCAGTCGAACCACGCGCGCCAGACCGTGGCGGCGGCCTGCAAGCTGGGCCTCAAGTGTCACATTCTGCTCGAGGATCGTACCGGTAGCCACGACCCGGCCTACAACTACAACGGCAACGTCTTCCTCGACCAGCTGCACGGCGCCAGCGTCGAGAAGCGCCCCGGCGGCGCCGACATGGCGGCCGAGATGGAGGCCCTGGCCGAGACCCTGAAGGCCGACGGCAAG
>JAWWBV010000440.1:0-2856 GCA_033720795.1 Halomonas sp.
CTGGGCTTCCTGGCCGCCGGATTCTCGCTGCCGATGATGAGCCTCGGCGGCATCCTCTCGGGACTGCTGATCGCGGTACTCGCCGGCAGCGTCTCGCAGATGACCGGCCACAAGGAGGACTCGGCCATGGCCAGCTTCTTCCTCATCTCGCTGGCCGCGGGGGTGATGCTGGTGTCGCTGGGCGGCAGCAGCGTCGATCTCACCCACGTGCTGTTCGGCTCGATCCTCGCCGTCGACTCCACCGCCCTGATCCTGATCGCCGGCATCAGCAGCCTGATCGTGATCATCCTGGCGGTGATCTTCCGCGCCCTGGTGGTGGAGTGCCTCGACCCGCTCTTCCTGCGCGGCCAGGGGGTGCGCGGTGGCCTCGTCCACGGCACCTTCCTCGGCCTGGTGGTGCTCAACCTCACCGCCGGCTTCCAGACGCTGGGCACCCTGATGGCCGTGGGCCTGATGATGCTGCCCGCCACCACGGCCCGCTTCTGGAGCCAGCGCCTGGAGGGGCTGATCGCCATCGCCATCGCCATCGCGCTGGTGGCGAGCACCGGCGGCCTGCTGCTCTCCTACCACCTGAGCCTGCCCTCGGGCCCCGCGATCATCCTGCTGGCCGGCCTCGGCTACGTGCTCTCCGCGCTGTTCGGCCGCCACCACAGCCTCGCCGCCCGCTGGCGCCGCCACGCCATGCCGCTGGGCGCGCCCGAACCCGACTGATGCCCCCGAAGAAGGAAGCCTCCATGCGCCTCTCCCGCCCCCTCGCCCTGCTCGCCGGGGCCACGACCCTGCTGGCCCTGCCCGCCCTGGCCGCCGAGCGCATCCAGGTGGTCACCAGCTTCAGCATCCTCGCCGACATGATCGACAATGTCGGCGGCGAGCACGTCGAGGTGACGGCGCTGGTCGGCCCGGACAGCGACGCCCACGTCTACTCGCCGCGCCCCACCGATGCCCGCCGGCTCGCCGAGGCGGACCTGGTGGTCTTCAACGGCCTGCAGTTCGAGGGCTGGATGGAGCGGCTGATCGACGCCAGCGACTTCGCCGGCCCGCTGGTAGTGGCCACCGACGGCCTGGCGGCGCACCTCGACGAGGGCGACGGGCATGAGGCGCACGCCGGCCACGACGACGAGGCGCCCGGCGACGCGCACGACCACGGCCCCCTCGATCCCCACGCCTGGCAGGACCTGGGCCTGGGCGAGGTCTACATCGGCAACATCCGCGACGGCCTGATCGCCGCCGACCCGGCCCACGCCGACGCCTACCGGGCCAACGCCGAGCGCTACCTGGCGGCCGTCGACGCCGCCGACGACGAGCTGCGCGCGCTGCTCGACGAGATTCCTGCCGACACCAGCGTGATCACCGGCCACGCCTCCTTCGGCCACTTCGCCCGTGCCTACGAGCTGCGCTTCCTCTCGCCCCAGGGACTCTCCACCGCGGGCGAGCCGAGTGCGGCCAACATGGCGCGACTGATCGACGTGATCCGCGAGCAGAACGTCCGGGCGCTGTTCCACGAGAACATGACCAGCCCCGCGATGATCGACCAGCTGGCCGAGGAGACCGGCCTGCCGGTGGCCGGCACCCTCTACGCCGACGCCCTGGCGAGCGACGGCGAGGCCGATAGCTGGCTCGGCATGCTGCGCCACAACGCCCGGGTGCTCCACGATGCCCTGGCACCGGGCCATGAAGAGGACGGCGACGCTCACGACCACGCCGACGAAGGCGAAGCGACGCACGACCACGCGCACTGAGGCCCGGTGGCTGAGGTCACCCCCAGAGCAGCGACACGGGCGCCCTCTTCGGATGGCGCCCGTTTTGTGTAACATCGAGCCAAGCCCTCCGCCAGGACGACGCCATGCTCGAGTTTTGCCGGGTCGCCAAGGCCTACGCCACGCCCCAGGGACCCCTCGAGGTGCTCACCGGGGTGGACCTCGAGCTGGCGGCCGGCGAGAGCCTGGCGCTGATGGGCGAGTCGGGCAGCGGCAAGTCGACCCTGCTGCACCTGGCCGCGGGGCTCGACCTGCCCGACCGCGGCGAGGTGCGCCTCGCCGGCCGGGCGCTCTCGTCGCTCGCCGAGCCGGCCCGGGCGCGGCTGCGCCGCGAGACCCTGGGCCTGGTCTTCCAGCAGTTCCACCTGGTGGCGAGCCTCAGCGTGCGCGATAACCTGCGCCTGCAGGCGCGCCTGGCGGGCCGCGAGCGCCCCGACTGGACGGCCGAGCTGATCGAACGACTGGGCCTCACCGGGCTGGAGCACCGCTACCCCGAGCAGCTCTCCGGCGGCCAGCAGCAGCGCCTGGCCATCGGCCGGGCCCTGGCGCCGCGCCCCGCCCTGCTGCTCGCCGACGAGCCTACCGGCAACCTCGACGAGGCGAGCGCCGGCGAGGTCCTCGAGCTGCTGATGGCACTGGTGCGCGAGGCCGGCTGCAGCCTGCTGATGGTCACCCACAGCCCGCGGGTCGCCGCGCCGCTGTCGCGCTGCCTGCGCCTCACCCAAGGCCACCTCGCGCCGCACCGCCCCTCGGAGCAAGGCCCGTGCGCCTGATCCTCGTCACCCTGGCCACCCTGCTCGGCCACTATCGCCGCCACCCCGGCCAGCTGGCCATGCTGCTGCTGGGACTCTGGGTGGCCGGGGCCCTGTGGAGCGGCGTACAGGCGATCAACGCCTCGGCCCGGGAGAGCTACGCCCGGGCCGAGGCGCTCTTCACCGGCGGCCTGGATCGCCTCGAGCGTCGCGACGGCGAGGCGCTCTCGCGCGATGACTTCGTCGCCCTGCGCCGCGCGGGCCTGCCCGTCTCGCCGCTGCTGGAGGGCGAGGTGGTCAGTGTGCAGGGCGAGCGGCTGACGGTGATCGGCATCGACCCGCTGACC
>JAWWBV010000441.1:0-2850 GCA_033720795.1 Halomonas sp.
CCCCGAGATGGCCGAGCGCCTGCAGGAGCGCGGTATCCTCTATACCCCGGACTACGTGGCCAACGCCGGCGGCGTGATCGAGATCGCCTGGCAGCGGCGCGACGACTACTCGCGTGAGGCCGTGATGGCGCATATCGAGGGCATCGGCGCCACCCTCGACGAGATCTTCGCGCGGGCCGAGCGCGAGGGACAGAGTCCGGCCATCGTCGCCGACGACCTGGCCCGGGAGCGCTTCCGCCCCGCCGGCTGAGTCTCGAGAAACGCATCAGGACAGGGCCAGCACGTGGCCCGACCCAAGAAGGCCGGCAATCGCCGGCCTTCTGCGTTCCTGGATGCCTCGCCTCTCTCGAGGTTCCGTGCCGTCAGGGCTCCTGGAGCTCGTGGCGTTCGAGCAGCTCATGGCGCACCAGTACCGCGGAGTTGCGCGGCACCACCGTCTTTCCCCGGGCCAGCAGGTGGCACTTGGTGAAGGCGGCCCCGAACAGCAGGATCAGCGAGCTGTAGTAGACCCACAGCAGGATCATCACCACCGACCCCGCGGCACCGTAGGTCGAGGCGGTGGCCGTGTAGGCGAGGTAGATGGCGATGCCCCAGCGGCCGATGGCAAACAGCACCGCGGTGACCACGGCGCCGACCAGCACGTCCTGCCAGCGCAGCACCACGTCCGGCAGCACCTTGAAGATGGTGGCGAAGAGCGCGGCGATCACCGCCAGCGACACCAGGAACTCGGCGGCGCTGGTCAGCATGCCCACATAGGGCAAGAGGTCGTCCCCCGCCTGGAGCACGGCGCGCACCGCCACGCCGAGGACCAGCGAGACCAGCAGGATGAAGCCGATGGCCAGCACCACGGCCAGCGACAGCAGACGATTCTGGATGAACTTGAGCGCGCTGTTGCCGCTGGGGCGCGCCGTGACGCCCCACAGGGTGTTGAGCGAGAACTGCATCTGGGCGAAGACGGTGGTCGCACCGACCAGCAGCGCCCCGACGCCGAGCAGCGTCGGCAGCAGGCCGGACTCCTGAATCCTCGACTGGGCCACCGCCTGCTCGATGGCGGCGGCAGCGTCATGGCCCATGGTGCTCTGCAGCTGGGCGACGATCTGGCCCTGGGCGGCCTCCTCGCCGAGCACCACGCCGATCACCGTGACCGCGATGATCATCGTGGGCGCCAGTGAGAAGAGCGTGTAGAAGGCCAGCGACCCGGCGTAGCTGAAGGCGTTGCGCTCCAGCCAGAGTTTCACGGCGTCCTGCATCACCTTCCACCAGAAGACTATCGCTTGCCGGATCCTCGTCACGTTTGGCTTGATCACTGGGTTCCCCGTGCTTGCCTCGTTTGGTTCAGCATACCCGAATGGACACCGCCACGCCGAGGCTCGGGGCGATTGCAGCGATACGCGGGGCTGACCATAATGGCCCCGCCGCATCCCATCCGCCCCGCCCGCCTGGAGCCTTCATGACCGCACGACCGGACGACCGCTCTCCCGACTTCGACTGTCTGGTGTTCATCGGCCGCTTCCAGCCGCCCCACCTGGGGCACCTGGCGGTGATTCGCGAGGCGTTGCGCCAGGCGAACCAGGTCATCGTGCTGGTGGGGTCCGCCTGGCAGGCGCGCTCGCTGCGCAATCCCTGGCGCTACGAGGAGCGGCTGTGCATGCTGCGCAGCGCCTTCGAGGAGGAGGAGAACGCGCGCCTGAAGGTCGTGCCGCTGCTCGACGCCCTCTACAACAACGACGTCTGGGTGCGTGACGTTCAGCGCAAGGTGCGCGATATCGCGAGCCCCGAGCACGCGCGCTTGCCGCGCATCGGCCTGATCGGCGCCAGTCGCGGCCAGTCCAGCTACTACCTGTCACTGTTTCCGCAGTGGGAGTCGGTGAGCGTGCCGCTGGTAGAAGGCATCTCGGCCAGTCGGATCCGCGAGCGGCTGTTCCGCTCGGCCGGCTCGGCCGAGGACTACCTGAGCACCCATGCGGCCCACGACCTGCCGCCCGGCGTGGTGGCGAGGGTTCGCACCTTCCTGGAGGAGACGACCTACGACCAGCTGGTCGAGGAGCAGCACCTGCTCGACCAGTATCGCCAGGCCTGGGCCCAGGCCCCCTACCCGCCCATCTTCGTCACCGTCAACGCCGTGGTCGTGCAGTCTGGCCATGTGCTGCTGGTGCGTCGCACCGCCGCACCGGGCAAGGGCCTCTATGCGCTGCCCGGCGGCTTCATCAGCCCCCATGAGCGGCTGATGGACGCCTGCCTGAGAGAGCTTCGCGAGCGTGTGCGCCTCAAGGTGCCGGAGGCGGTCCTCAAGGGCTCGCTACGCGGCCAGCGGCTCTTCGACGAGCCTCACCGCAGTTGGCGCGGCCGCACCCTGGCCGAGGCCTTCTACTTCGCCCTGCGCCCCGAGCAGCAGCTCCCCCAGCTCAAGCCGGTCAAGGGCGGCGACCATGCCCGCTGGGTGCCGCTCGCCGACCTCGATCCCGAGAGCCTGTTCGAGGATCACTTCTTCATCATCCAGGACTTCCTGGGCCTGCCCGCCGACTTCGGCGGGCGCTGATCGCCATCGGCGTGTCTAAAAGGTCGGGATTTTCGAAGCGAGCGAAGAGTAGGTGGGGACGCCGAGTCCGGCCACCGCCGCAGCGCTACGACCGGAGTGTAGCCTGCTACATGAGGATAGGGACGGTCCGACGCTTCGGCAGTGCCGGTGGCTGACATATCGAGCGCAGCGGGAAATCACACCTTTTTCAGGCCTGCAGGAAGTCCCGGGGCAGCTTCATCATCTGCCGCCACAGCTTCTCGACGCCGGGCTTGTGGACCAGCGAGCAGCGGTAGAGGCGGATCTCCAGCGGCACGTCCCACTGCTCGTCG
>JAWWBV010000442.1:0-2847 GCA_033720795.1 Halomonas sp.
GAAGCGGTCGCGGCGGCGGCGGACGAAGTCCTCCCGGTAGAGATCCGCCGGGCCCTGGTGGAAGGGGTGGAAGAAGGCGCCGGGCAGCGGCGCGAAGATCGCCTCCCAGCAGAGCAGGCCGAAGAGCCCGGTGAGCAGGGCATTCTCCACGTAGTGCACCGGGGCCGCCGCGTCGTGGAGGTGATCGCGCACCGCTGCCTCCACCGGGCCGGGCGGCAGGGTCAGCGACCAGCGCTCATGGGCGGGTTCGCGCCGGGGCGCGGGCGGAGCGAGGCCGAGCCGGCGGCAGAGCCGCGGCACCAGTCGCCCCATCGCCTGGGCCTCCTCTTCGCTCGCCGGGGCGGCGGCGAGGGGCTCGGCCAGGGCCAGCGCCGCGGCGTGCTCGCCGCGACGCTCCTGCAGGCGCAGGTGGCGGATCCGCGCCTCCACGCTGCCGGCCGGCGGTGACGCCGGCCCGCTCTCGGGCCAGCCGGCCCGACGGTAGAGCGCCAGTGCCCGCTCGCCCTGCCCCTCGCGCTCCGCCTGGCGCCCCAGGGCGAGGCAGAGCCTTCGATGCCGCGAGGCCAGCCAGGCGTTGTCGCTCATCGGTGCGGGGAGCTCGGCGTGCAGCGCCTCGACCGGCTCGCCGGCCGCCAGCCGCTCGCGCAGCCGGTGCAGCGCCAGGTAGGCGTCGAGCTCCTCGCGGCGACCGAAGGCCCGGGAGTCGGGGGTGATCGCCACCCGCTCGTAGTGGCGCAGGCCGAGCTCGGCGAGCACGAACGCCGACCAGTCCTGGCGCAGGTTGCCGAAGAACATCAGCCGCAGCCGGTCGCAGGTCGCCATCACGGCGAGGCGCACGAGGCGATCCGGCGCCTCGGGCCACCAGCCGGCGAGCCGGCGGGGCGTGGCGAGCCGCGGCGCCAGCGCCTCATGGAGCGCGGCCTTGCCGGTGGCGGCGGGCAGCCCCGCCGCGGCGATCTCGGCGGCCAGGGCGCGGCGCAGCTCGGGCAGGCGCAGCTGCTGGAAGAGGCTCTCGAGATCGAGGAGCGGGTCGGCCTCGACGAGGCCCGCCTCGACCAGCGGGGCGAGGGCGGCCTCGGTGTCGCCGATCTCCGGATAGTCGAGGCGCGCGGTGCGAAAGTGCTCACCCTTGCGCATCACCATGCGCACCAGCAGCGCCTGGGCGGCCTCGGGCAGGGCCGCGATGCGCCCGACGAGGGCGTGCTCGGCGTCGCTCAGGAGATCGCCGTGACGCTCGACCACCCACTCCAGCACGAAGCGGAAGTTCGCCAGGTAGTAGCGCGGATCGTCCAGGGAGGCGGTGACCGCCGAGGCGGCAGGCATCGGGTTCATGCCGCCATGGTATCAGGGCCCGTCAGGCGGCGTCAGCGCGCCACGCCGCGGGCCAGCTCGCGCACGATCTCCTCGGCCGGCACCGCGCGGCAGCGGCTGGCGTTCTGCCCGGCCCACAGCGGCGAGGCGTCCCCCTGCCCCCGCGCTTCGGCGGCGGCGCGCAGCGGGGCGATGGCCGCCCCGGCCAGCGGAAAGGCCGGCGCCGCCTCGCTGAGCGGCCCCAGCTCGCGCATCAGCCGGGTGACGATGCCCCGGGCCGGGCGGCCGCTGTAGAGGTTGGTCAGCGCCGTGTGGCGCGCCGCCTCGCTCATCAGCGCCTCGCGATGGATGGCCGACGCCCGGGACTCCGGGCAGCAGAGGAAGGCGGTGCCGACCTGGACGGCGTCGGCGCCCAGGGCCAGCGCCGCCGCCACGCCGCGGGCATCGGCGATGCCGCCGGCGGCGATCACCGGCACGCTCACCGCCTGGCGCACCTGGGGCAGCAGCGCCAGGGTGCCCATCTGGGCGGTCAGGTCGTCGCTCAGGAAGTGCCCCCGATGGCCGCCCGCCTCGAGCCCCTGGGCGATCACCGCATCGGCGCCCCGGGCCTCGAGCCAGCACGCCTCCTCCACCGTGGTGGCGGAGGCGAGCACCGTCGCCCCCCAGGCCTTGACCCGCGCCAGCAGGTCGGGCGACGGCAGCCCGAAGTGGAAGCTGACCACCTCAGGGCGATAGGGGGCGAGGACGTCACAGGCCGCATGATCGAAGGGACGCCGCCCGCCCCCGGCCGGCACGGCCTCCTCGTCGAGGCCGAACTCGGCGTACCAGGGGGCCAGCGCCGCCCGCCAGCGCGCCTGGCGCTCGGGGTCCGGCGCGGGTGCCTCGTGGCAGAAGGCATTGACGTTGATCGGCCCCGCCCCCGCCGCGCGAATGGCCTCGAGCTCGGCCGCCAGGGCCTCGGGGGAGAGCATCGCGGCGGGCAGCGCCCCGAGGCCGCCGGCCCGGGAGACGGCGATGGCCAGGGCGCTGTCCTGGGCGCCAGCCATTGGGGCCTGGAGGATCGGCCAGCGCAGGCCGAGGGAGGTCGTCCATGACATGGGCATCTCCTGCTATGGGGGGAGTCGGTCGCTCAGGCGCCGAGCGGGCCGTGGTTGATCGCGGAGAGGCCCTCGTTGACCGCGAGGATCTCGGCCTCGATGCCCTCGACGCCCAGGTCGGCGAGCCGAGCGCTGTGCTTGTCGAGGTAGGCCTCGGCGCTTTCGGCGTCGTCGAACAGGTAGACGCCGCCGGCCAGGTGGCGCTCCGGCGACTCGGTCCAGACCTTCCAGCGCAGGCCGGGCTCGTCGTTGATGCTCTGGGCGAGTGGTGTCAGGGCCTCGACCATCGCCTCGCCGAAGGGGCCCGGGAAGGGGAAGTGGATCTGCAGGATCACGGCCATGGCACGGCCTCCAGGCTGGGAATGAGCCCCCAGCATAGCGTCTCGCCGGCCGCCTGCCAGCCTCGGCGCCCCCGTTCAGCGCCTGGCCGGGCGCAGCA
>JAWWBV010000443.1:0-2843 GCA_033720795.1 Halomonas sp.
GGCGCCTGTGGCTGCCGGAGACCCTGCTGGGCGAGGCATGAAGCGGGCGGCATGCTAGAATGCCGCCCCCTTCGCCGTCGGGACCCAGCCAGCATGCAGGACGACACCCTCCAGGACGCCGTCATCGAACACGACCCCGCGACCACTCTCTCCCGTGACCCCGAAGCCGGTCTGTTCCGTGACCCCGCCAGCGGCCATCCGCGGCCGCCGCGGCGCGAGTTCAAGGCGCGCGGCAGCTTCGTGACACGCTGTGAGGGCTGCAACCTGCCGGCGCTCAACTGCCTGTGTCCCTATCGGGTCAGTGCCCGGAGCCAGGCGAAGGTGTGGCTGCTGACCCATCCGCTGGAGCACTACAAGCCCACCAATACCGGCCGGCTGATCGGCGACGTGCTGAGCGATACCGAGGTCTTCACCTGGTACCGCACGGCGCCGGATGCGCGACTGCTGGCCCTGCTCGATGACGAGCGCTACGCCCCCTTCGTGATCTTTCCCGACGACCAGCCCGATTATGCCGACCGGGTGGTGGGGATGGACGCCGTGATCCAACGTCAGGGGGAGGGGCGGGTTCCGGTCTTTATCATCCTGGACGGGACCTGGCGCCAGGCCCGGCGCATCTTCCGCAAGAGCCCCTACCTCGAGCGGCTGCCGGTGCTGCCCCTGGCCACCGAGCGCCTGACCCGCTATCGGCTGCGCAAGCCGGCCTCGGCCGCGCATCTCTGCACCGCCGAGGTGGCCATCGAACTGCTGCGCCAGTCAGGCGATCGGGAGGCCGCCGAGGTGCTCGACGACTATTTCGATGCCTTCAACGACAGCTATGCCGCCAGCCGGCGCCACGAGAAGCTCGAGGCACCGACGGCGGCCATGCGGCGGCTGCTGGAGAGCACCGCGCGGTAGCTGACCCTCCTTGCCCCTGTCATGACGCGATGGCGGGCATCGACCTGAGCGGCGGGGCGGGGAAGGATCAGCCGCCGAACAGCTTGCCGGCGATGCGGAAGCCGGCGATCCAGGTGCCGGCGGCGGAGCCGAGGGTGGCGGTGAGGAACACCAGCAGGGTGCGCGAGACCCGGTTGCGCCACCAGCCCCTGAGCTCGGTGACGTCATGACGCAGGGTCGAGAAGTCCCGCACCTTGGGCTTGCGCAGCCACAGCTCGACGCCGGCGGCCACGAAGCCGGCGCCGATGGTGGGGTTGAGCGAGGTGAGCGGGGCGGCGACGAAGGTCGCCGCCACCGTGAGCGGGTGCGCCAGGGCGGCCAGGGTGGCGGCGCCGGAGAGCACACCGTTGATCAGGAACCACTCCGCCACCAGCTGCCAGCCGAGCTCGGTGTTGCGCGAGAAGCCGATGGCGAAGCCGGTCAGCACCAGGGCGGTGATCGCCCAGGGCAGCGCCTTCCAGACCTTCGACGGCGGCGGCGTGGCCTCCAGGGCCTCGCGCTCCACGCGCGGCGCCTCGGGCAGCGGCTGCGCCAGCTGCTCGGCCATGCCCTTCATGTGGCCGGCGCCGATCACCACCAGCACCCGGCGGTAGCGGCCGGGGGCGGCATCCTCCGCCAGGCGCAGCACCATGTAGCGGTCGCGCTCGCTGATCAGCGGTTCGTAGAGCGAGGCCGACTCGGCGGCGAACTCGCTGAAGGTGGACTCCAGGACGTCGCCCTCCTTGAGCCGCTCGATCTCCTCGGCGGAGACCTGCTGGCGGGAGAGCACGCTGCCGAGCAGCCCCGAGAACAGCGAGAAGCGCTGCCACCAGGGCACGTTGTGATAGATGCGCTTGAGGGTGATGCCCACGTCGCGGTCGATCAGCAGCAGCGGCAGGTCGGCGTCGCGGCTCTCCTCCAGGGCGGCGCGCATCTCGGCGCCCGGCTCGATGCCCGACTGCTCGGCGACGCGCTGCTGGAAGGCGCCCAGCGCCAGGCTGGCGGCGACCATGCCGGCCTTGCCCTGGCGGAAGATCTGGAACAGGTCCTGCTCGCCCAGGGCGTCGGGGTTGGTCAGGCTGTGGTGGCGCGAGTCGCACAGCTCGATGGCCACGGCATCGAACTCGCCGGAGCGGATCAGCGCGCGCACGTCCGCGGCGCTCTCGGCGGAGACGTGGGCGGTGCCCAGCAGGGTGTAGCGGGTCTCGCCCACCACGAGCTCCCGGCGCGGGCCGGTGGTGGTCGCGTCCTGCGGGGGAGTGATCACGGAGTCCTGGGAGTCGGTCATGGACGCTCGGGCTGTGGGAGTGGAGGCTCGATTATCCACGAAGCGCCGGGGCAGGCCAAACCCGCCGCGCCGCTTGCACGAGGTTTGCGACAAGCACCGTCGCATTCCTCGTCTGTAGGGTTGGAAAGTGCTGATTTATGTCGCGAGCGATGAGAGGCTGGTCGCCGCCGGCGCACAGCCACCGGAATGTAGCCTGCTACATGAGGATGGCGACGGTCCGACGCCTCGGCACCGCCGGCGGCCAGCTGATTTTCAACAAGAACCGAGCGCAGCAATAAATCAGGGCTTTCCCTACTTGCGCCAGAAGGCCGGGGTGAACAGCACCAGCACGGTGAAGATCTCCAGGCGGCCGAGCAGCATCGCCACCACCAGGATCCGCTTGGCCAGGTTCGGCAGGTCGCCCCAGTAGGATGTGCGGCGCTGGCCGGGCCGGCGCCCAGGCGACGCCCTACTTGCGCCAGAAGGCCGGGGTGAACAGCACCAGCACGGTGAAGATCTCCAGGCGGCCGAGCAGCATGGCCACCACCAGGATCCACTTGGCCAGCATCGGCAGGTCGCCGTAGTGGGCGCTGGCCTCACCCAGCGCCGGGCCGAGGTTGTTGAGCGCCGAGCCCACCGTCGACCAGGCGGTGACCTGGTCGAC
>JAWWBV010000444.1:0-2843 GCA_033720795.1 Halomonas sp.
CGCCGATGCCGGCCTGGATGGCGAAGGCGCCCAGCACGGTGCGCAGGCGAATCGCGCGGCGGTCGGAGGAGAACAGCAGGGCGATGGCGACCAGGGTCACCATGCCGACCACGCTCATGAAGAGGGTCATGGGGCACCTATTCGATGGGGCGGCCTGGAGGGGCAGGCGTGCGGGTGAATGTGATGCGGGAGTGCGTGGTGAAAACTATCACATTCAGTGTTATTTTTTTAACATTTTCAGCTCGCGCGAGCCCTGTGTCGGGACCGACCACGGCGCGCGGGGCACCGGGCATGAGGAGAGCCGCCCCAGATGAACGAACGCAGTGCCCGGCGTCTCGCCCGGCTGAGTGAGGCCCTCGCCCAGGGCGGCAGCCTGCGGCTGCACGAGGCCGCGGTGCTGTGCGGGGTCTCGCCGATGACCATCCGCCGCGACCTGGCCGCCTCCGACGGCGGGCTGCAGCTGATGGGGGGCCATCTGGTGCGCCGCGACGACCCGCGCTATGCGCCGGTCTACGACCTGGCCGCCCAGCAGGATCGCCACGCCGCGGCCAAGCGCCGCCTCTGCCGGCTGGCCCTCGAGCGCATCGCGCCCGGCGACACCCTGTTCATTGACTGCGGCACGACCCTGATGCCGCTCGCCGCCGGCCTTCCCCGCGACCAGTCGCTGACCGTGGTGACCTACGCCCTCAACGTGGCCGAGGCGGTGAGCCTGCTCCCCGGGGTGCGCCTGATCCTGCTCGGCGGGCTCTATCACGGCTCGTCGCGCTCCTTCGCCGGCGATGAGGTGAACGCCGCCATCCGCCGGCTCGGCATCAACCAGGCCTTCCTCTCCGCCGCGGGGGTGCACGAACGCCAGGGCCTGACCTGCTTCCACTTCCACGAGGTCGCGCCCAAGCGGGCGGCCATCGCCACCGCGGCGAGGCGCCTGCTGGTGGTGGACGAGAGCAAGCTCGGGATCATCCGCCCGATGCGCTTCGCCGGGCTCGACGACATCGACGAGATCATCACCGATGGCAAGGTCGACGGGCGCCTCGTCGCGGGCGAGCCCGTCCGGCCGTGAGTAGAGCGGAAAGCTGTTCGGTATCAAGGCAGGGCGCGCAAAGGATTGCTAAATTGAAAGCAGACTCACCGCAAACCACCACCGCCTTTCGTCTGGAGATGCCCCTATGCAAGCCGCAGATGTCATGACGACCAACGTGATCACCGTTACCCCCGAGAGCGATGTCGGCGAGATCGCCAGCCTGCTGCTTGAACATGGCATCAGCGCCGTGCCGGTGGTCGATGCCGACGACCGGGTCCTCGGCATCGTCAGCGAGGGAGACCTGATGGCGCGAATCGAGCCGGAGGAGGAAGAGCGTCGCTCCTGGTGGCTCAGGATCTTCAGCGGCGGCGACGCCGTGAACTACGTGAAGACCCACGGGCGCAAGGCGGGCCAGATCATGACCCCCAACCCCGTCACCGTGGGCGAGAACGAACCGCTGCACCATATCGCCTCACTGCTCGAGAAGCGCCGCATCAAGCGGGTGCCGGTGGTGCGCGACGGCAAGCTGGTGGGGATCGTCAGCCGTTCCAACCTGCTGCGCGGCTTCACCGTGGCGCGCCAGCCGGCCGGCGGCGACGACGACCGCGCGATCCGCGATGCCATCCTCAAGGAGGTGGACAAGAACACCGGGGTACTGGTCGACCGTCTCAACGTCATCGTCGCCGACGGCAAGGTGCAGCTGTGGGGGCTCGTCGAGAGCAAGGAGCAGCGCTGGGCGGTGCAGGTCGCCGCGGAGAACATCGACGGGGTCAAGGAGGTCGAGAACAACCTGGGCTTCGTGCCACGGGGCGTGGGGGCGGTCTGAGCCTGCGCGAACCTTGCGCCCGCCTTCAGTTCGCACGAGCTCGACACCAACGCCAGCGGGGCGGCCAAGAGGCCGCCCCGCTGTCTTTTAGCGTTTAGGTCATCCGCTGCGCGTCGCGGCGGCTGACTGCCGCTAGGACTCGGCGCTCTTCACCTTGGCCAGCGCCGCCTCCAGGCTCTCCAGGGTGCGCTCCGGGTGGTGGAGCTTGTCGAGGCCGAACAGGCCGATGCGGAAGGTGCGGAAGTGCTCGCCCTCATCGCACATCAGCGGCACGCCGGCGGCCACCTGCACGCCGGCCTCGAGGAACTTGCCGACGATGGCCTCGTCCTCGGTGTAGCTGACCACCACGCCCGGCGCCTCGAAGCCCGGCGCCGCCACGCTCTGGTAGCCGTGCTTGGCGAGCATGTCGCGCACCAGCCGACCGACCTCGCGCTGCTCCTCGCAGACCCGATCGAAGCCGTACTGCCGGGTCTCGTTCATCACGTCGCGCAGCTGGCGCAGCCCGTCGGTGGGCAGGGTGGCGTGGTAGGCGTGACCGCCGCCCTCGTAGGTCTCCATGATCGAGAGCCACTTCTTCAGGTCGCAGGCGAAGCTGGTACTGGTGGTCTCCTCGATGATCTCGCGGGCCTGGCGCGAGAGCATCACCATGCCGCAGCAGGGGCTGCCACTCCAGCCCTTCTGGGGGGCGGTGACCAGTACGTCGACGCCGACGTCCTGCATGTCGACCCAGAGGGTGCCGGAGGCGATGCAGTCGAGCACCAGCAGGCCGCCCTCGTCGTGGATGGCGTCGGCGATCTTCTGCAGGTAGTCGTCCGGCAGCAGCATGCCCGAGGCGGTCTCGACATGGGGCGCGAAGACGATGTCCGGCTGCTGCTCGCGGATCGCCTCGACCACGTCCTCGATGGGCGGCGGGGCGAAGGGGGAGGTGGCGTCGTCCTCGTCCACCCGGCGGGCCTTGAGCACGTTGACGTCGGAGGGGATCTTGCCCATCGACAG
>JAWWBV010000445.1:0-2835 GCA_033720795.1 Halomonas sp.
ACAGCTCCGGCGCAGGGCCGTCAGCTGACCCCCATGTAGCGCCCCGGCTTGTGGTTCAGAGCGATGATCAGGTTGAGCGCCACGGCGCCCAGCACCGAGAGCCCGACCCGCTCCAGGGGCAGCATCGACAGCGCGATCAGCATGATGCCCCCGTCGATGCCCAGCTGCACGTAGCCCGCCCGCCAGCCGTAGCGGTCCTGCAGGTAGAGCGAGAGGATGTTGATGCCGCCGAGGCTGGTGCGGTGACGGAAGAGCACCAGCATGCCGATGCCGATCAGGCTGCCGCCCATCAGGGCGGCATAGAGCGGCTGCAGCCACTCGATGCGGATCCAGCCGGCGGTGAGCTCCGAGAACACCGAGACCAGGGCGATGGCCACGAAGGTGCGCAGGGTGAAGCTCCAGCCCATGCGCCGGATCGCCAGCCAGTAGAACGGCAGGTTGATCAGGAAGAAGCCGACCCCGAAGCGCCAGCCGGTGGCGTACTGCAGCAGGAAGGCGAGGCCCGCGGTGCTGCCGGTGAGCAGCATCGCCTGGGTGTAGAAGCTCACGCCGAGGGCGACGAAGAGCGTGCCGACCAGCATCGCCATCACGTCCTCGTGGGGGCGATGGCGGACGATGGGCAGGTCCTGGGGGTCCATGGCGTCTCCTCAGCGCGGTTCGGCGTGCTCGAGCATCAGCTGCAGGGACTCGCGCCCCCGCCAGCGGTTGCGGTTGAGCTTGAAGGCGCAGTGCAGGGCAGCGCCGACGCCGAAGGCCGGCACCTCGCCCGGGGTCAGCGCCCGGAACCAGATCGCCTTGAGGCTCGCGGCGCCGGCCGAGAGCTCGAGCATCAGGTGGCTGCCGTCGGCGCCCACCGGGCGCAGCGCCTCGACCAGGAAGGTGCCCTCGAAGAGCGGGGCATCGAACTCGCGGCCGAAGGGGGCGAGTCGCTCCAGCTCGTCCAGGGTGGCGAGGTCGAGCTGATGGGGCGCGAGTTCGCCGTCGGTGAGGATGCGCGGGCGCAGCTCGGCATCGCCCAGCTGCTCGCCGACGGCGGTGAGGAAGGCCTCGCGGAAGGCGTCCAGGCGCTCGGCCGGCACCCCGACCCCGGCGGCGCCGCGGTGGCCGCCGAAGCGCGGCAGCGCCTCGGGGGCGAGCTCGAAGGTGCGCTGCAGCGCCTCGCGCAGGTGCAGCCCCTCGATGGAGCGCCCGGAGCCGGTCAGCATGCCCGGCGCCGCCGCCGGGGTCAGCACCAGGGCCGGCCGCCCGTAGGCCTGCACCAGCCGGGAGGCGACGATGCCCTGCACCCCGGGATGTCCCTCCTCCAGGTAGACCACGATGGCGGGCGCGTCGGCGGCCAGCGCCGGCAGCGCCAGCGCCCTGGCCTGCTGGGCCATCTCCGCCTCGATCGCCTTGCGGGACTGGTTGTCCTGGTCGAGGGTCTCGAGGTGGCGATGGGCCGCCGCCTCGTCGGCGGCGAGCATGAAGTGCAGCGCCGCGTAGGGGTCGTCGAGCCGCGAGCGGGCGTTGATGCGCGGCCCCATCTGGAAGGCCAGGGTCTCGGCGTCGAAGGGCACGCTGTCGGCGCCCAGCCGTGCCGCCATGGCGCGCCAGCAGGCGGCTTCCATGCGGTTGATCAGGGTCAGGCCGTGGTGGACCACGGCGCGGTTGGCGGGGCTGCCGCCCAGCGACACGCAGTCGGCCACGGTGCCCAGCGCCACGTAGGAGAGCCAGGGCGAGAGCTTCGGTGTGGCGTCCGCCAGCACGCCCCACTCGACCAGCACCCGGCGGGCCAGCGACATGACGAGCCACGCCACCATGCAGCCGGCGATGGTCGGGTCCGGGTAATCGCAGTCCTCGCGGGTCGGGTTCACGGTGGCGTAGGCCGAGGCCGGCGGCCCCTCCAGCGGCAGGGCGTGGTGGTCGCTGACCACCACGTCGACGCCGGCGGCCTTGAGCCGGGCGATGCGCGGCTCGTCGGAGCTGCCGCAGTCGGCGGTGATCACCAGGCTCGGCCGCGGCGAGAGCGCAAGCGTGCGCTCCACCAGCGGCAGGCTGATGCCGTAGCCGTCATGGATCCGATGGCCGATCAGGCTGTGCAGCTTCGCCTCGGGCACCCCGAAGAGCTCCACCAGGGTGCGTCGGATCACCACGTGGGAGGTGATGCCGTCCACGTCGTAGTCGGTGAGGATGCCGATATGCTCGCCGTCGACCACCGCCTGGGCGATGCGCTCGGCGGCCCGGCGGGCATCGGCGAGCCGCTCGGGGTGCGCCAGGTGGCGCAGGCTCGGCGAGACCAGGGGCGCGAGTTCGCCCGCGTAGTCATGGAGTCGCCCGGCCAGCACCCGGGCCTGCAGCTCGGTGAGCCCCTCCGCGCGGGCGCGGGCGTAGAGCGCCTCGTCCCGGGGGCGCGGCTCGATGCGCGGCTGGAGGCGGTCATGCAGGTCGTGGGGATCGGTCACGGCGTCCAAGCCTGGCTCCTGTGGTTCAAGTCTGTGTCCGCTGGGCGAGAGAAGGCCCCGGGCCGAGCGAGGGGCATCGTGAGAAGGACCGAGGACTTGGTGATGCCGGAGATCCCTGCTCATGGCTGATCCGGCGATCGGCCTGTGCGGGGGCGCTGTGAACCCCTCCCTGGGCGCTACCGATGCCATCCATGGCATAGGACCCCCTCCAGGCAGATCCCCGGCGCCCCTCGCTACTTTTCGCTTCCGGCTTTAGCGACGGTTCTCGGCCACGAACGCCTGCACGGCGGAGAGCTCCGCGGGCAGCACGGTGTAGCGCTCCTCGCGCTCCAGCAGGTCGTCCATGTGCGGCGGCAGCGGCACGCCCGGGAAGCCGGCCTTGACCACCGCCTCG
>JAWWBV010000446.1:0-2828 GCA_033720795.1 Halomonas sp.
GGCCTTCGGCGCGGCCGGCTGCTGCTTGGCCTTTTCCTCGGTCTTCGCTTCGGGCTTGCTCTCGGCAGCCTTCGGCTCAGTCTGCTCCTCGGCCTTCGCGTCAGCGGCCTTGGGCTCGAACGGCTGCTGCTCGGGCTTTTTCTCGGCCTTCGGCTCGGGCTTGGCCTTCGCCGGTTGCTGCTCGGCTTTGTCCTCGGCCTTGGCCTCGGCCGCTACCGGCGCGTCCTCGGGCGCCTCGGCGGCTTCGGCCTGGAGGCGCTGCTGCTCGGCTTCGGCCTTGGGGTTGATGGCGTGCTTGCGCGTGCGGTTGCGCGGGTTGTTGCGGGTCCGCTTCGGCTTGCCGTCATCCACCGGCTCGCTGGCTGCCGGCTTGTCGCTCGGCTTCTCGGCGACCTTCTCGGCCGGCTTGTCGCTCGGCTTCTGGCGGCGCGCCTCCTCGCGGGACTTGTCGTCACGCGGCTTGTCGTCGCGACCCTTGGGCGCTTCCTGCTGGTTCGCAGTCGGGCGGTTGTCGTCCTGGCGGCCACGTCCACGGCCGCCACGGTTGCCGCGTCCCTCGGTGCCGCTGGCCTTGCCCTCGTCGCGCCCGCCTTCCTGGCGAGCATTGCCGCGCCGCTCGTCGTTGCGCTGGCGACGCTGGCGACCGCCACGGCTGCCGCGATCCTCGTCACGCGGGGCGGGCTTGCGTGCCGTCTGATCACTGGCGGTCGATGACTCGCCGCGGCGAGGGGCGGGCGTCTTCTCCTGGTCGGCGGGGGTCTCCTCGCCACCGAGGAGCTTGGCCAGCCCCTTGACCAGGCGACCGAGCACGCCGCCCTCGGGCTCGGCGGCCGGTCGCGCGCTCGGCGCCTTGGCGGCGGCCGGTGCCTTGGCACTGGAGGCCTTGGGCGCACTGGGCTTGCTGGCTGCGGGCGCCTTGTCGGCCGGTGCCGGGGCCTGGGCCTCTTCCTTCTGCAGGGAGGCGGGGGCCGGCTCGTGGTGGATCACCGTCTTGACGGCGGCCTCGGCGCGCTGTATCGGCTTGCCGAAGGCGGCCTCCGGCTCCTTGCCCACTTCGCTCTCGGTGGAGAGCTCGAAGCTGGAGAGGTTGGCGGTGCCTTCCTCGTCGACGTGATCGTCGCGCAGGCGCTGGACGTCATAGTGGGGCGTGTCCATGTCGGGATTGGGCAGCATCACCACGCGCACGTCCTGGCGGCGCTCGATCTCGGCCAGCACGCTGCGCTTCTCGTTGAGCAGGTAGGTGGCCACCGGCACCGGCAGGATGGCGCGTATCTGGGCGCTGCGCTCCTTCATGGCCTCTTCCTCGATGAGGCGCATGATGGAGAGCGAGATGGAGCGCACGTCGCGGATGGTGCCCTGGCCGTCACAGCGCGGGCAGACCACGCCGCTGGTCTCGCCGAGCGACGGGCGCAGGCGCTGACGAGACATCTCCATCAGGCCGAAGCGCGAGATGCGGCCGATCTGCACACGAGCGCGATCGAGCTTCAGCGCGTCGCGGGTGCGATTCTCGACCTCGCGCTGGTTGCGCGCCGGGCTCATGTCGATGAAGTCGATGACCACCAGGCCGCCGATGTCGCGCAGGCGCAGCTGGCGGGCGATCTCGTCGGCCGCCTCGAGGTTGGTCTGCAGCGCCGTCTCCTCGATGTCGCTGCCGCGGGTGGCGCGCGCCGAGTTGATGTCGATGGAGACCAGCGCCTCGGTGTGGTCGATGACGATGGAGCCGCCGGAGGGCAGCTTGACCTCACGCTCGTAGGCGGTCTCGATCTGCGACTCGATCTGGAAGCGCGAGAAGAGCGGGACCTCGTCGACGTAGAGCTTGATCTTCTGCTGGTAGGAGGGCATCACCTGGCGGATGAAGGCCAGCGCCTCCTGGTGGATCGCCTCGCTGTCGATCAGCACCTCGCCGATGTCCTGGCGCAGGTAGTCGCGCATGGCGCGGATGATGACGTTGGACTCGCGGTAGATCAGGAAGGGCGCCGCGCGCTTGCCGGCCTCCTCGGTGATCGATTCCCACACCTGGACCAGGTAGTCGAGGTCCCACTGCAGCTCCTCGGGGGAGCGCCCGATGCCGGCGGTGCGCACGATCAGGCCCATCTTGTCGGGCACGGTCAGCTGGCCCATGGCCTCCTTGAGCTGGCTGCGCTCCTCACCCTCGATGCGACGCGAGATGCCGCCGGCCCGCGGGTTGTTGGGCATCAGCACCAGGAAGCGGCCGGCCAGGCTGATGAAGGTGGTCAGCGCCGCGCCCTTGTTGCCGCGCTCCTCCTTGTCGACCTGAACGATGACTTCCTGACCTTCCTTGAGCACTTCCTTGATGCTGGGGCGCCCGGAGGGCTCCTTCAGGAAGTAGTCGCGGGAGACCTCCTTGAGGGGCAGGAAGCCGTGGCGGTCGGCACCGAAGTCGACGAAGGCGGCTTCGAGGGAGGGTTCGACGCGGGTGATCTTGCCGCGGTAGATATTGGCTTTCTTCTGTTCCCGGGCACCGGACTCGATGTCCAGGTCGTAGAGGCGTTGTCCATCGACCAGCGCGACGCGCAGCTCTTCCGGCTGGGTCGCATTGATGAGCATCCGTTTCATGTCGTCTCACAAATATGGACGTGCCGGATGACGGTCAACGACGGAGGCGAACCGCTGGCTGCAGCGTGCCTGTGCTCAGCGCATGTCGCGGATGCGGTATAGCGCCCGGCCGCCCCGGAGCATCCTTGCACGATGGATCCGACACGGCATGATCATGTTGAGTACGGGGCGGTGGCAGGACATGTCACGGTGGGTCATCGCCCATCCGGTTCTGCGGTCACCGCCAACACCTGGCATTCATCGATTCGCCA
>JAWWBV010000447.1:0-2824 GCA_033720795.1 Halomonas sp.
CCGAGGTCGGGCCCTGCCCCGGCCCGAGCGACGCCCGACCGACGCCCGACACCGCACGCCAGCCCCTCTGGGACTGAACGCGACCCGACCGACGAGGAACCACGTCATGACACTGCGTGACCTTCTGCCCGGCTCCCTGGCCCTCGCGATGGCCCTGACCACCGCCGGCGCCTTTGCCGATCACACCGAGCTCAACCCCAACGTCAACGAGATCCAGCCCGGCGAGACCGTCACGGTCTCCCGGCTGCCCGAGGGCATCTACCTGCGCGTCCAGAACGATCCCGACGACCTGATCTGGGATCGCCTGCCGATGTACCGCACCACCCTGCAGGCCGCCCCGCCGGTGCATCAGTCGGTCCAGCTGCGCTTCGACGAGGACGCGACCCGGGGCAAGCACCTCTACTTCCAGGTCGCGCGCTCCAGCGAGCGCTTCTACATCCGCCTGAAGTGGAAGGACGACAGCGAGAACCGCGCCCCCACGGTGGACGACTTCCGCGACGGCGTGGCCGTGCAGTACGCCCTGGGCGACGTCGACACCTCCTACATGATGGGCTCCGGCCCGGACGCCCCCGTCAACATCTGGTACTGGCGCGCCGACCACGAGCAGCGCATCGAGAACCTCGCCGCCGGCGGCTACGGCAGCACCACCCGGCTGCCCGAGCAGCGCGTCTCCGGCGCCAGCGACTACCACCCGGAGGCGATCCCCCAGGACAGCGAGTGGCACGTGGTGATGTCGCGCCCGCTGGCGGTCGAGGGCGAGCACGAGGTGAGCTTCGATCGCGACCGGGTGCCGATGGCCTTCGCCCTGTGGGAGGGCAGCGACAACGAGCGCGACGGCGACAAGCGCGTCACCCACACCTGGATCCTGCTGGACCCCGGTGCCGGCGACACCCAAGGCTGAGGAGGCATCACGATGTCGGTATCCCACTTTTCCCCGCGCGACCCCGGTGCCTCTCGCGGCCCCGCCCGCGACCCGCTGGCGCTGGCCCCAGAGGACTGCGGTCGCGGCCACGCCTGCCAGTTCTGCCCCCAGGAGGAGACCTGCCGCCTCGAGAAGGGCCACCACGAGAAGCGGCTGATCGAGTCGCGCCTGGCCGGGATCGGCCAGATCATCATGGTGATGGCCAACAAGGGCGGCGTCGGCAAGAGCACCGTCTCGGCCAACCTGGCCGCGGGCCTCGCCGCGCGGGGCTATCGCGTGGGGGTGGCCGATGCCGACATCCACGGCCCCAACCAGAGCCGCTTCTTCGGCTGCGTCGGGGAGCGCGTGCGCCTCGGCGAGCAGGGGCTCGCGCCCCGGGCCTTCGCGGCCGACGGCATCGCGCATCCGCTGCGGGTCGGCTCGCTGGCCTTCATGATGGAGCGCGACGACACCCCCATCGTGTGGCGCGACGCCTACAAGCACGACTTCATGCACCACCTGATCGGCTCCTTCGACTGGGGGCCGCTCGATTTCCTGGTGATCGACATGCCGCCGGGCACCGGCAACGAGCTGATCACCCTGGCCGACCTCCTCGAGGGGCACGACGTGGCCGCCCTGCTCGCCACCACCCCCCAGGAGGTGGCGCTGATGGACAGCCTCAAGGCGGTGCGCTTCTGCCAGGAGCGCCAGCTGCCGCTGCTCGGGGTGGTGGAGAACATGGCCGGCGTCACCTGCCCCCACTGCGGCGGCGAGTTCCACCTCTTCCCGCGGGCGCATCTCGCCGCGGCGCTGGCCGAGGTCGAGGTCGACTCCCTGGCGCAGATCCCGCTCTCGCCGGCGCTGGCCAGCGGTTCCGACCGCGGCCAGCCGATCGTGCTGGCGGCCCCCGAGGGGCCCGAGGCGCAGGCCTTCGCCCCGGTGGTGGAGGCCTGCGTGGCCCACGCCCGCCAGGGCTTCGCCGAGGCCGCGGCGCACTCGCTGCAGGCGCTGGCGAGCGAGGCCGGCGACGCGCTGGAGGCGGCCCTGGCCCAGGCCCCCGTCGAGCAGCGCGACGCGCTCGAGGCGCAGCTCGCCGACCTGCTCAATGATGCGCCCCGGCCCCCCGATCCCGACGCCGCCACCCGCTGAACCACCGCCTTCACTGGCCGCTTTTGACAGGACGCCACGCCATGACCCAGACCCGCCATGCCGGCTCGCCCCAGGCCGATCGCCGCCGCTTCTTCCGCCAGCTGCTCGACGGCGGCAATGCCAGCCGACCCCAGCGCGCCCCCTGGCGCCGCGTGCCCGAGGTGGGCGCCGGCGACGGCGACGTGCTCTGGTCGGGCTGGGCCGGCGACGGCGAGGTGTTCGTGGTCGGCGACGAGGGCATGGTGCTGCGCTACACCGGCGCCCCCGACGACGCCGGCCAGCAGTGGCAGCGCATGCAAGTGCCCACCAACCTGCCCCTGCACGGCCTCTGGGGGACCGCGCGGGACCAGCTCATCGCGGTGGGCTGGATGGGCACCGTGCTGCACTTCGACGGCCGCGCCTGGCAGGCGGTGCGCGGCGGCGTGATCGACGAGGAGAGCGGCCGCTTCGCCCCCTGCGTGGAGAACACGCCGCTGTTCGCCATCGACGGCACCGCCCGCGGCGAGGCCTGGGCGGTGGGCGACGACGGGATGATCCTGCACTTCGACGGCACCCAGTGGCGGGCGGAGGAGAGCCCCACCCAGGTCAACCTGCGCGCCGTCGCCTGCACGCCGGGCGGCCGGGTCTATGCCGCCGGCGGCGAGGGCACGGTGCTCGAGCGCGACCATGACGGGCGCTGGACGCGGCTCGCCTGCCCGCTGGGCTCGGGCTTTCACGCCCTGCTGGCGGTCGGCGAGGACGAGCTGCTGCTCGGCGGCGGGCGCTACTTCATCG
>JAWWBV010000448.1:0-2823 GCA_033720795.1 Halomonas sp.
GTCGAGGCGCGCCGCTACCTCGTCGAGGCTCTCACGCACCTCCGCCTCGCGGCGGCGGCTGACCAGCAGGGCATCGGGCCCGGCGCCGGCGCCGCGGTGGCGCACCCAGCCCGCGCCGAGCCAGAGGCCGTCGGGGGTGATCAGGCTCTCGCCGGCGGCGAGCGCCTCGCGCGCGGCCCAGGCCGACTCGCGGCTCTCGACGCAGCGGATGCCGGCGAGCCACTGGCCGGCCGCCCCGGCGCCGCGCACCCGGGCGGCGAGGCTCTCCGCCGGGGCCGTCACTTCCTCGGCCGCGAGCAGGCCGCGCTCGGCCTGGGGCGGCGCGGCCATGGCCTCCCGGGACGCGTCCCGAGGCGCCAGGCGCGCGCTCAGCCAGGGCGAGAGCACCCCGGAGACCGCCTCCTCCCAGCCGGGTTCGACCTCGAGTGCCTCGCCGAGGCGCGGGTGCTCCCCCAGGCCGTGGGCGCTCAGGTGGGCGTCGAGGGCCTCGTCGTGATCGGCCAGGGCGGCCTCGATCAGGGCCTCCAGCGAGGCCAGCTCGCCCTGCAGGGTGCTGCGCCGCTGGCGGTCGGTCTCGCGGGCCTCCTCGGCCTCGCGCACCTCGCCGCGGGCAGCGTCGCGATCGGCCTGCAGCGACTCGCGGGTGGCCTCGAGCTCGGCCAGCTGGGCCTCGAGTTCGGCGTGGCGCTCGGCCAGTTCGCGACGCTGCTCGCCGAGGCCGGCGATGTCGGGGAGCTCCTCGTGCTGCTGGCGGCGGCGACGCTCGTCGGCCGCGAGGCGCTCGAGCCGGCCCTCCAGGTCGCGCAGGCGGTCCTGGGCGCGCTCGGCCTCGCGGCTCTGCTCCTGCCAGCGCTCGCCGAAGCTCTCCCAGGCGGCCTCGGCCTCCTCGGCCAGCGGTTCGGCCTCCTCCAGGGCGGCCTCCAGCTCGGCGAGCCGCTCCGCCACCTCCTCCTGCTCGGGCCCCAGGGTCTCGAGGCGCTCCTCGAGACGCGCCAGCCGCTCGCCGTCGTCGTCGCCCAGGCGGGCGAGCTCGGCGAGCTCGCGGCGCGCGGCCTCGAGGTCCCGGGCCAGCTGCTGGTCCCGGGAGCGGGTATGCTCGAGATCCTGCTCCAGGCGGGCGATGGCGGTGGTGGTCTCGTAGAAGCTCGACTGGCGGCCATCGAGCTCCTCGGCCAGGCGGTCGTGCTCGGCGCGGGCCTCCTCGAGGCGCGTCTCGGCCTGGCGCATGCCGAGCACCTCGCGCTCCACCGCGGTCTCGAACTCACGGACGCGATTCTCCTCCTCGGTCTGGCTGGCGCGCAGGGCGCGGCCGCGCAGCAGCGCCAGCTCGCCCTTGAGGCGGTGCTCCTCCTGCTTGAGGGCCTGGTAGCGGCGCGCCGCCTCGGCCTGGCGCTTCAAGCGCTCGAGCTGCTTGTCGAGCTCCTCGCGGATGTCCTCCAGGCGCTCCAGGTTCTCCTGGGTGCGGCGCATGCGGTTCTCGGTCTCGCGTCGCCGCTCCTTGTACTTGGAGATGCCGGCGGCCTCCTCGAGGGTCGCGCGCAGCTCCTCGGGACGCGCCTCGATCAGCCGCGAGATCATGCCCTGGCCGATGATGGCGTAGGAGCGCGGCCCCAGCCCGGTGCCCAGGAACAGATCGGCGATGTCGCGGCGCCGGCACTTCTGGCCGTTGAAGAAGTAGCTGGACTGGGCGTCCCGGGTGACCTGGCGCTTGACCGCGATCTCGGCGTACTGGGCGTAGATGCCGCCCATGGCGCCGTCGCGGTTGTCGAAGATCAGCTCGATGGAGGCCATGCCCACCGGCTTGCGCCCGGTGGAGCCGTTGAAGATGACGTCGGTCATCGACTCGCCACGCAGGGTCTTGGCCGAGGATTCGCCCATGACCCAGCGCACGGCGTCGATGATGTTGGACTTGCCGCAGCCATTGGGGCCGACGATGGCGGTCATGTTGCCGTCGAAGGGCACGGTGACCGGGTCGACGAAGGACTTGAAGCCCGCCAGGCGGATCGAGGTCAGGCGCATGGACTCACTCGACCACCCGGTCGATCACCACCTCGACGGCGTCGCCGTCGACCTCGCCCACCGCGACCCCGCCGAGGGTGCCGACCAGATCGCCCGGCTGCGGCGTGGCCTCGCCGCTCCGGGAGACGCGCACGGTCAGCCGCGCCGTCTCGACCTGGGAGAGCCTGGCCATCGGCGCCATGGCGTCGGCGTCGTCGAGCACCGTGGTCAGCGGCAGCTCGCCGAGGGTCGCCCGCGCCACGGCCAGCGGCGGCAGCTCGCCGGCGGGGTCGCGGGCCACCACGAAGACGGTGGCCTCGTCGTCGAGCCGGCCGGCGAGCTCGTCGGCGAGGCGGATCCGCACGGTGATGCCGGGCCCCTCGGCGACGGCCGGCTGGGCGGGATCGGGGGCGACGCCCAGGCGCTGCTGGGCGACGCGGATGCCCTCGCGCAGGGCCTCGGCGGAGTCGGGGTTGCTCATGCCGGCGATGGCGCGGCGCCAGCGGTCGATCGCGGTTTCAAAGTCGCCGGCCTCGAAGGCCTCGATGCCGAGCAGGCCGAGCACCGTGGGCTGGGCGGGTTCCGTGGCCAGCACCTCGTCGACCAGCGCCCGGACCTCCTCGGTCATCTCGCGGCCGGCGGCGAAGTAGCGGATCTGCGCCAGCTCGGCGAGCAGCCAGGGCCGGCGCCCCTCCAGGTCGACCAGCCGCTCCAGGGCACGGGTGGCCTCGGCGATGCGGCCGCTGTCGCGGTAGAGCGGAAAGAGCGTGCGCCAGACGTTGGGGTTGTCGGGCTGGCGCTCGGCCTGTTCCTCGAGGCGCTCGA
>JAWWBV010000449.1:0-2807 GCA_033720795.1 Halomonas sp.
CGGGTATCGTCGAGCCTGGCCAGGAAATCCGTGAAGGCCGTCTGGGCGGCCACGACCGCCGCGGCCGTTTCCCCCGGTGGACAGTGGTATTCGGCGAAGACAAGGAAACCCCGCCAGTGGACATCAGGCGCTGGAGCCCCGAAGAAGCGCCGTGACACATCGGGCCCCAGCATCTCACCGATGCGTCGCGCGATGAGTTGGCCACCCAATCGCGATCCCTCCAGCACATAGCGCTGCCCCACCAGGGCCATCGGCGTATCGATGTCGCTGCTGTCTGCCTCGCACAGGCCCGGCAGTTCTCCACCCAGCATCGAGATATCGTCTTGCAGAGACGGCAGACGTGATGGCGAAAGCGCCATCTCGTCATCCAGGCCCAGTCGGGCAGCCGCATTAGCCACTGCCGCCTCGAGTAATGCATGAGGGCGATACAGGGCGATGAGAGAGGCGAGATAGGTGCGACGCGTCAATCCGGTCCTCACCAGCGGCTGCAAGCGGGGATGATGGTCCAGTTGCCGATGGGATTCACGCGTCCCTCGCCGCAGTGCACGCACCACAGCCGGCACCTCCGTTGCTGCTGATCCCATTTCCATCACGTCGCGGATGATGACCTCACTAACCTTCCGTTCGGCATCACTGCATCCTATACATTATTTGGATAGAATGCAGGTCACGCTGGCTGGCATCATCTCTTGCTTCCCGACCCGACACGAGGCCGCGATCATGGCGCCCCCACCCTTGTCCACGTCCCTGGATGATCCGGAGCTCACCGACGCCCTGACCGGCTGCGCCGCGGAGCCCGTTCATATTCCCGGCGCCATCCAGCCGTCGGGTTGCCTGATCAGCCTGGATGCGGATCTTGGCGAGATTCGCCAGGTGAGTGCCAATCTTGAGGAGATGCTGGGCGTCGCCCCCGGGCAAGCGCTGGAGATGCGTCCCGAACGGTTACTTGGAAAGGAGCTTCACGCCCGTATCGCCCAAGAACTGAAGCAACAATGTCTGATGGCGGGTGGCATGACCGCCAGGTTGGGCGAGGAGGAGCGGCGCTTTCATGTGACCCCCTATCGCAGCGGTCGGCGCGTGGTGATCGAATTGGAGCCGTTATCCAGGCAGGACGAATATGTTCTTGCCGGGGCACTCCATCGCTGGCTCGACAGCGCGGCAGAAGCCAGCTCCACCGATGACCTGCTGGTTCGTCTGGTCCATGCGGTGCGCCATATCACGGGGTTCGATCGAGTCATGATCTATCACTTCGACGAACACTGGAACGGCAGCGTGATCGCCGAAAGCCGGAATGAAGATATCGACAGCTTTCTGGGACATCACTTCCCCGCCAGCGACATCCCGTCTCAGGTGCGTCGACTCTATGACGTCAATCGTGAGCGCAGCATACCCGATGCAGCAAGCCGACCGGTCCCCCTGGTACCCGACCGTGACCCCGTGGACCCTACGCCTCTCGACATGACCCTGGGCATATTGAGGGCCGTGTCGCCGATTCATCAGAAATATCTTGCCAACATGGGCGTCGCCTCTGCGCTCTCGGTAGCCATGCACGATGAGGCGGGCCGTCTGAGCAGACTGCTCAGCTGTCATGCCCTGACGACACCCCATCGGCTAACCCCGGGGGTACGCCAGACCATCCACAACATGGTGATGGTTACCCTCCCCCATCTGACGCTGCTTCGCCAACGGGCGGAAACCGATTTACTCCAGAAGGTGCAACTCGGACGAGAGTTGCTGCACGGAGAGCATCGGCAATGGGTCGACCCCGAGTTCATCATCAGCCAACGCGGTGACGAATGGCTCGCGCTGTTGCGCGGCGATGGGATCGTCCTCAGCCATCAGGATCGCCTGGGTACGCGAGGTTCGGTCCCCGACCCCGCCGACCTGATGTCCATCATCGCCTGGCTCGACGACCAGCCAGGCGATCCGCGACCGTGGTCCCATCACTGCCTGAAGAAGACGCCACTAGCGGCGTGGCGGGGAGACAGCTGCGGCCTGCTGGCCGTCCCCCTGCCTCTGGATACCGAACAGCCGTGCTGGCTTCTGCTGTTCCGCAACGAGCAGATTGAAATACTCCGCTGGGCGGGTTTGCCGGAAAAGCGTATCGAATGGCAGGGTGAGCGGAAGGTGCTGTCACCGCGCCATTCCTTTGCCGTGTGGCAGGAGGCGGTGCATGATCATAGCCGGCTGTGGAGCCGCGAGGAGCGCCGAGCCACCGAAGATCTGGCCGAGAACCTCGCCGTGCTCATCGCCAACCACGAGATCCACCTGCTCAATACCCATCTGGAGCGCCTCGCCTCACAGGACAGTCTCACCGGGGCATTGAACCGCCGTCGCATCGGCCAGGCCATCGAGACGGAGATCGCCGCCGTGGGGCGCTACCATCGCGACTGCGCCCTGATACTGTTCGACGTGGATCACTTCAAGGCGATCAATGACGAATACGGCCACGAGGCGGGCGACAGGGTGCTGGTGAAGCTGGCATCGGTGGTGGAAGCCAACCTGCGCGAGACCGACCGACTGGGGCGCTGGGGGGGCGAAGAGTTCATCGTGCTGTCGACCGGCACGACGAGGAGCGGTGCCAGGAAGATGGCCGAGCGCTTGAGGCTGAGCATCGCCGAGACACCCTTCGAGGAGGTCGGCACGGTGACGGTGAGCATCGGTATCGCCACCTGTCGACCGGGGGACACTGCCCACACACTGATCGATCGTGCCGATCAGGCGATGTATCACGCCAAGCGAGGTGGGCGAAATCGCATCCATGACGCCGAATGATCCAACCTCTGAGCCATCGTCTGCCTTGCACG
>JAWWBV010000450.1:0-2806 GCA_033720795.1 Halomonas sp.
GCGAGTATGCCAACGGCATCGGCTGGGGCGAGGCCAAGAACCGCGTCTTCGAGCTGCTCAACGAGCAGCTGCGCGAGCCTCGCGAGCGCTATCAGGGGCTGATGGAGGATCCCGGCCATATCGAGCGGGTGCTGCTCCAGGGCGCCGAGCGGGCCCGCGCCGAGGCGGCGCCCTTCATGGATCGCCTGCGTCAGGCGGCGGGCCTCGGCCGCTTCGTCTGAGCGTCGTCCGGGCCTCGGGGCGGGCGCCAGAGGGGGTCCGGCCCCGTTATTGCCGGATCGAATGAAAATCATCCATACGATGATTTCACGTTCTGCTCCGGATTCGTTAGGCTGCGCTCTACCCTGACCGCAGACCCGGATGCTTCCGGAGGTTCCCCCATGAGTGATGTCGCCCTGATCCGGCGCTCCCGTCTGATCCTGCCCACCCTCGCCGCCGCCGGCCTGCTGCTGGGGGCGCTGGCCGTGGGCAGCGCCTTCGGCGCTCGCCTCGGCGTGCTGATGGTGGTGGGCGGACTGCTCGGCATGGTGCTCTACCACGCCGCCTTCGGCTTCACCGCCGCCTGGCGGGTCTTCATCACCGAGCGTCGCGGCCGCGGCCTGCGCGCGCAGATGGTGATGCTGGCCATCGCCGTGGCGCTCTTCTTCCCCGCGCTCTCGTCCGGCAGCCTGTTTGGCCAGTCGGTCTACGGCTTCGTGGCGCCGATCGGCGTGTCGGTGATCGTCGGCGCCTTCCTGTTCGGGCTCGGCATGCAGCTGGGCGGCGGCTGCGCCTCCGGTACCCTGTTCACGGCCGGGGGTGGCAACGCCCGCATGCTGATCACCCTGCTGTTCTTCGTGGTCGGCTCGCTGATCGGCACGGCCCACTTTACCTGGTGGCAGAGCCTGCCGGCCTTCCAGCCGGTCTCGCTGGTGAAGACCGCCGGCGCCGGTGGCGGCATCGCGATCAGTTTTGCGCTGTTCGCCGCCATCGCGGGGCTGACCGTGGTGATGGAGCGTCGCCGCCACGGCCAGCTGGAGCAGGCACCGCGGGTCGATGTCGGCAACCGGCACTGGCTCACCGGCCCCTGGCCGCTGCTCTTCGGCGCCGTGGCGCTGGCGCTGCTCAACTTCGCCACCCTCGCGCTTGCCGGTCGCCCCTGGGGCGTGACCTCGGCCTTCGCCCTCTGGGGCGCCAAGGGCTTCGAGTGGCTGGGCGGCGACGTCGGCCAGTGGGGCTACTGGCAGGCCTCCTGGAACGCCAGGGCGCTGGAGGCCAGTGTATGGGGCGACATCACCACGGTGATGAACGTCGGCATCATGGTCGGCGCCCTGGCGGCGGCGTCGCTGGCCGGCAAGTTCGCGCCCAACTTTCGCATCCCGGCGCGATCCGTGCTGGCGGCGGTGATCGGCGGCATCCTGCTGGGCTACGGGGCCCGCCTGGCGTTCGGCTGCAACATCGGCGCCTATTTCGGCGGTATCGCCTCCGGCAGCCTGCATGGCTGGGTGTGGCTGGTGGCGGCCTTCGCCGGCAACATGCTCGGCGTGAAGCTGCGGCCCCTCTTCTTCTCGGGCCCTGGGGCTCGGATGGCGACCGCAAAGGGCTCATGAGCCGCTTTGCGTTGACCTCTCAGGCGCCCCGGCCCATGGTCGGGGCGTCGTCGTTTTCGGCGTGGTAGAGTGTCGGCAATGGCGCCGGGAGAGCGCCAACGGCCCGTTCCAGTTACCCTATCGAGGCGAGAGATGACCATCGACGACAAGCGCCCCCTCTACATTCCCTATGCCGGTCCACCGCTGCTCGAGATGCCGCTGCTCAACAAGGGCAGCGCCTTCACGCGGGAGGAGCGCCTGGAGTTCAACCTGATCGGGCTGCTGCCGCAGAATGTGGAGACCATCGAGGAGCAGGCGGAACGGGCCTACCGGCAGTACAGCCAGTGCCAGAGTGACCTCGACAAGCACATCTATCTGCGGGCCATCCAGGACGACAACGAGACCCTCTACTATCGATTGGTCTCCGAGCATCTCGAAGAGATGCTGCCGATCATCTACACCCCCACGGTCGGCAAGGCGTGCGAGGAATTCTCCAACATCTACCGCAATCACCGCGGGCTCTTCATCGCCTATCCCGACCGCGACCGCATGGACGACATCCTGAGGAGCGCCACCAAGGACAACGTCAAGGTGATCGTGGTCACCGACGGCGAGCGCATCCTGGGGCTCGGCGACCAGGGCATCGGCGGCATGGGCATCCCGATCGGCAAGCTGGCGCTCTACACCGCCTGCGGCGGCATCAGCCCGGCCTACACCCTGCCGATCATGCTCGACGTGGGGACCAACAACCAGGCGCTGCTCGACGACCCCATGTACATGGGCTGGCGCCACCGTCGGGTCTCCCAGGAGGAGTACGACGACTTCATGGCGGAGTTCATCGCCGCGGTGAAGCGCCGCTGGCCCGGCGTGCTGCTGCAGTTCGAGGACTTCGCCCAGGCCAACGCCCTGCCGCTGCTGGACCGCTACCGCGACGAGCTGTGCTGCTTCAACGACGACGTCCAGGGCACGGCCTCGGTGGTGGTGGGCACCCTGATGGCGGCCTGCCAGGCCCGCGACGAGGGTATCGGCCAGCAGCGGGTGGTGTTCGTGGGCGCGGGCTCCGCCGGCTGCGGCATCGCCGAGCAGGTGGTGGTGACCATGCAGGCCGAGGGGCTGACCGAGAAGGAGGCTCGCTCGCGCATCTACATGGTCGATCGCGAGGGCCTGGTCACCTCCGAGCAGGCCTGGCTGCGTGACTTCCAGGGGCGCCTCGCCCACGACCCGGAACTGGTGGCCGA
>JAWWBV010000451.1:0-2802 GCA_033720795.1 Halomonas sp.
AGGGACAGCAGGCTGATGCCCACGGCCATGGGCAGCAGGGCCGGCCAGAGCGGCGGGTTCCACACCGTTCCGGTGGTCCAGCCCCCGTGCAGGGCCTCCAGCACATAGAGCCAGGCGGCATAGGCCAGGGCGATGCAGAAGGCGAGGCCCACCAGCGAGGCGGCCAGGTTCATCAGCCGCCGGGCCAGGCCACCCAGGGCGTCGGGCAGTACCGTCACGGCCACATGGCCGCCGGTCAGCAGCACGTAGGGGGCGCCGAGCAGCATGGCGCCGGTGATGGAGAAGATGGCGAACTCGGTCTGCCAGATGGTGCTCTCGCCCAGCGCGTAGCGCATGAAGATCATGTGGCAGACGACCAGCACGCCCCCCAGCAGCAGGGCGCCGGCGAGGACGGCGGTGGCGCACGAGAGGCCGTCCATCAGGCGGATGTAGAGGCCGATCACGCCACGCCTGGACGCGATCGTGTGGCTATGAGTGTTCATCATGCGCATCCCGGTCTCGATGAGGGGAAGGCCGCCCCGGTCGGGGCGGCCGGGGAAGGAAGGGCCGGCTCGTTCAGCCGGCCCATGGCCCCGCTCACTCGACGGCCAGGGCCGCGTCGATCAGGGCCTGTCCGTTGGGGACGTTCTCGGCGAAGGTCTTGTAGGAGCTCTCCTTGGCGATATCCAGCCAGGCCTGGTAGTCCTCCGGCGACATCTGCACCACCTCGACGCCGTTCTCCTCGAACACGTCGACCATCTTCTGGTCCAGCGCCGCGGCTTCCTCGGCGAAGAAGGCCTCGGCCTTCTCGCCGGCCGCGGTCAGGGCCTGCTGCTGCGCCTCGGTGAGGCCGTTCCAGCTCTGCTCGGAGATCAGGATCGGCTCGTACATGAACCACAGGGCGTTCTCGCCCGGGGCGGTCAGGCAGCTGACCTGCTCGTAGATGCGGTAGGAGACGAAGGAGCCGGAGGAGGTGTTGGCCCCGTCGAGGACCCCGGTCTGCATCGCGGTATAGATCTCCGAGGAGGGCATCGAGGTGATCGAGGCCCCGGCGGTGGCCAGCATCTCGTCGAAGGCCGGGCCGGCGGCGCGCATGGTCTGCCCCTCGACGGTCTCGGGGGAGGTGATGCAGCGGATGTCGGAGGCGAAGCCGCCGGCCAGCCAGGCATCGGCCAGCACGCGGGCGCCGGCCTCGTTGATGACCTCCTTGATCATGCCCATGAACTCGGAGTCGTTGAGGCGCTGGGCCCGCTCGTGGTTGCGCACCAGGCCCGGCATCAGGGTGGCCGAGAATTCCGGGTGGCGGCCGCTGGCGTAGTCGAGCGGCAGCGAGGTCATGTCCAGCCGGCCCCTCACCAGGGCGCCCCACTGCTCCTTGGCCTTGAACAGCGACTGGCCGGGATAGACCTGGATCTTCATGTCGACGTCGGCGGCCTCGACCTCCTTGGCCATCATCTGAACCATCTCGTCACGCACGTCGCCCTGGCCGCCCGGGAACTGGTGGGAGGCGCGCAGCACGGTCTCGGCACTGGCGGAGGAGGCGAAGGCGAGCGTCAGCGCGGCGGCGGCCGCCACGGGAGTGAGCTTGGCATTCATGGTGGGCATCTCCTGGAACTCTTGTTGTTGTGAAATGTTGTTGTGAGATCTTGTTGTGTAGTGGCTTTGAAGCATCCATCAGCTAAGCTGATGTATACTTCAATAGCCCCCATGACATACTAGTGTCAATTTTCTGGAGTTAGACAAAGGTGGGGTGGGAAGCCCGATGGACCATCATCGAGGCGTGCCAGATCGGCAGGGAGAGAACCCGTGAACATCAAGCGATCCAATGCCCAGCGACTCCGAGACTCGCTGGAAGACGACATCATCAACGGGCGACGCACACCCGGCGAACGCCTCGATCCCGAGGCGCTGTGCCGCGACTTCGATGTGTCCCGGACGCCGGTGCGGGAGGCCATCCAGCAGCTGGTGGCCAGCGGCCTGGTGACGGTGGTGCCGAAGAAGGGCACCTTCGTCGCCCGGGTGGGCCTGGACCAGCTGATCGAGATGTTCGAGGTGATGGCGGAGCTCGAGGGCATGTGCGGTCGCCTCGCCGCCCGGCGCATCTCCGAGCAGGAGCTCATCGCCCTGCGCGAGGCGATGGAGCGCTGCGAGGCGGCGGCGAGGGCCGGCGACACCGATGAGTACTACTACGAGAACGAGGGCTTCCACCATGCCATCTACGCGGCGAGCCACAACGGCTTCCTGGCCGAGGAGGCCCGCCAGCTCAAGCAGCGCCTCAAGCCCTATCGCCGCCTGCAGCTACAGGTCCGCAAGCGCATGGGGCGCTCCCTGGCGGAGCACCGCGAGATTCTCGACGCCATCGAGGGGGGGGATGCCGAGTCGGCGGAGCGGCTCATGCGCGACCACGTGCTGATTCAGGGCGAACGCTTCAGCGACTTCGTCGCCAGCGTGCGGCGCTTCGAGGCGTGCCAGACCGAGGTCGGCTGAGCCGGCCGGGCCGAGAAGGCCCGGTGTCACCGGCGGTGTACGGTCCAGTGTTCCTCAGGCGAGTTCCAGGGGGACCTCGCCTGCCTCGTGGGCCAGCAGCCACTGCTTGCGACCGATGCCGCCGGCATAGCCGGTGAGGCGGCCGTCGCTGCCGATCACCCGGTGGCAGGGCACCACGATGGCCAGCGGATTGCGGCCGTTGGCGGCGCCCACCGCGCGCTGGCCGCCGCGGCAGTGCAGCTGCTCGGCGATCTCGGCGTAGCAGCGGGTCTCGCCGAAGGGGATGGTCGCCAGGGCCTGCCAGACGCGCCGCTGGAAGTCGGTGCCCTCGGGCGC
>JAWWBV010000452.1:0-2791 GCA_033720795.1 Halomonas sp.
AACAGCAGCGCATAGCGTCCGCGCGGCTTGGGCGGCCGGGACGGTGACTGCGGCGGCGTCTGGCCGGCCTTGCGCTTGCGCGGTGTCTGGGGATCCTCGCCCTCCATCAACGACTCGATGCTGGCCTGGCGCCCGGTCAGGCAACTGCGGATCACCTGGCGCAACAGCTCGCGATGGGGCGGATCGATATCCGTGATCTCGAAGCCGTTGATGTAGCGACGTCCGTCGCTCGCCGCGGTGGCGTGGCGGCACTCGGCTCGCACGGGGACGATCAGTTCCGTGGCCCCGGCGGTCAATAGCAGCGAGACGGAGCGGCGCTCGCCGATACGCTCTGGCCGCGTGGTGCGTACGGCGAAGCCCCCCAGGGACACGTCGGCCCCCGTCAGCTCCTGCCCGTCCTCGAAGCGGACCCGGAAGGGCGGCGTGACACGCAGATAACGTCGTTCGTCGCGCCGCTCATGGCGAATCTGTTCTCCCGGGGCGTCACGGCGGCCAGAGGCGTCACCGGCCGGACCGCTGCCGCGCGGTTCGCCAGGCCCCAGGGTGGGTTCATTGCGCTCGATGCCGTTCATGTCGGAATGATGGTCAGACATCCTCTGAATTCTCCTTGCTCTTTGGGGTGACCGACGGTCCGGTCGATGCCAGGGCATCGCCGGACCGACCGGCGTCCACCTGGATCGTCAGGCCCGTGAAGGTCATCGAGTGGTGTCTCAGTTCCAGCGTGCAGCCGGCGGGAGCCGGGCAGGCAGAAGACCCCTCGAGGGGGCGCCCGCGAGCGTCTTGCAGGTGGCTGGCCAGCTCATCCGAGACGATCAGACGGGTGGTGTCTCCCTGTGCGCCCAACAGATGTCCCGCGCGGGGCCGGTCGAGGCCGTCGTTGGCGGCCAACAGGCCGGTGTCGAGGTGGAAGTCACCCTCCGGCAGTTGCACGCTGCCGCCCTCCGGGGCATGGGTGATGGCCATCGAGAGCCAGCGTTCGTCCATCTTCGCCTGCGCCTGCGTGTCGGTGCCGCCGCCGGTGAGGATGGCGACCGAGGTTCGGTCCGGTGGCTGCAGGACCCCGGTGGAGATAATCAGCACATAGAGCAGCACGCCGTAGGTCAGGCCGTGCAGCACATGGCCCATGCGCCGCTGACGCTTCACCTCCAGCGGATCGTTCGGTTCGCCGGCGGAGATCCCCTGGCGTGACCAGGCCTGGCGGTTGAAGCGAAAGCTCACGTAGGTCTTCAGCAGGGCGCCCCACACCTGGTTGTAGTAGATCAGCGGCACCCACAGCAGGCTGAACCGGCCGTGCTGCCAAGACAGGATCAGCGTCACCAGGCCACGGGTGAAGAGGATCCACAGCAGATAGGCGAAGAGGAAGGAGGGGCGGATGAACAGCGTCACCAGCAAGGCCACCGTCGGGCCGATCAGGGTGGTCCACATGGAGAGCCGCTGGTCGACCAGGCTCCACCAGGTGAACATTCCCATGGGCCGCGGCCCCAGGGCGATGGCCCGGTTGCTGGTGCGCAGCATGTTGCCGTACCAGCGGCGCATCAGGTCGGTGGTCGAATGGAAGAAGCGCTTGCGGTCGGGCAGTTCCTCGAACCCCGAGACATGCACGTCGGGGATGTAGAGCATCCGCCAGCGGTGCTTCAGCAGCCAGTACCAGGTCGACTTGTCGTCGCCGGAGAGGAACTTGAAGGTGCCGAAGCGCCAGTGATCGACATGGTCGTTCTCCACCAGGTCGATGAAATCGGGCTGGGTGGCGAGATCGGCGCGAAAGGCGCTGTAGCGACCGGTCAACACCAGCAGGCGCCGGGACACCGACATCGAGCTCATCACCAGATGCCGCTGGGCGTAGCGGATGTCGTACCACTCCTTGGTGGCGTCGCCGCCGGTGACGATGGCGCTGTTGTTGGTGGTCAGGGCACCCAGGTCCTCCTGGACGCTGAAGAACGACAGCGAGCGTGACAGGGTGCCCGGTTCCAGGCGGATGTCACCGTCCATGGAGACCAGCAGGGCGCCGGGCGCGGGCATGCGCCGGGAGATCGCCCGCAGCACCTCGGCCATGGCCGAGCGCTTGCCGTCCCCCTTCTGGAACATGTAGCGCAGCTCGATGTTCTCGGGCCAGCCGTTGTCGTCCATGACGTGGGTGATGACGTCCACGTCGGTGCGGTCCGACACCGCGGCGAAGATGGTGGTGGGCACGCCGTAGTCGGCGACCTCGCGGACCAGGGCCTCGTAGACCTGGAAGCTGATCTCCGGCTCGATGCGAAACGAGGTGCAGAGCACATAGAGCTCCGGGGGGAGCCCCTGCTCCCCCGCGGCATCGGCCTCGGCCCGCAGGCGCGGGAAGATCCGGCGGTTATACCAGACCGAGCGCACGGCCTGGATCAGCCACCAGCTGTAGCGCCAGATGCCCACGGCCCCGACCGCGAAGAAGAAGCTCTTCGACTCGGTCGAGAAGACGTCCAGCGGCAGGCCGTCGACCACCACGATCAGCAGGGCGATCCCGAGGAGGAAGGTCGCGACCTCCGTCGCCTTGCTGGCGACGGAGCGATCGTCAGGGCTATTCGACATCTCGACTCCCCTCAGGCGAGCACGGGACGTACGGAGTCACCCCGGCCGATGGCGTAGTAGGCGAGGCCCGCCGCCTTCACCGACTCGGGGGGGAAGAGGTTGCGACCGTCGACCAGCACCGGCGAGGCGAGCGACTCACGCAGCCCGGCGAAATCCACGGTGCGAAAGGCCTTCCACTCGGTGCAGATCACCAGCGCATCGGCGCCCTCCAGCGCCTGGTCGCGCTGGC
>JAWWBV010000453.1:0-2782 GCA_033720795.1 Halomonas sp.
CATCCTCTCGGTGGTGCTCGGCATCGTGCCGACCAACATCGTCGCCGCCTTCGCCGAGCAGGACCTGTTGGGCATCATCTTCATCGCGCGGGTGGTCGGCCTGGCCGTGGCGAAGCTGCGCCAGTCGGCGTCCCAGGCGGAGCTCGGCGAGAAGCTCTATGGGCTGATCGAGGCGCTCAACGCCGCCACGCTCAAGGTGATGGGCGGCATCCTGCACGTGGTGCCGGTCGGGGTCTTCGCCATCGTGGTCGGCACCGTCGCCGAGCAGGGCCTCGAGACCCTGCTGTCGCTGGGCGACATGGTGGTGGTGCTCTACCTGGCACTGGGCGTGCAGCTGCTGGTCTACCTCGGCCTGCTGCGCGGCTTCGGCGTGCCGGTGCGGGCCTTCTTCCGTGAGGCGCGCACGCCCATGGCCACCGCCTTCGCCACCCAGAGCAGCTCCGGCACCCTGCCGCTGACCCTGGACGCCGCGAGCCGCCTGGGCCTGCCGCGCAGCCTCTACGGCTTCAGCCTGCCGCTGGGCGCGACGCTCAACATGGATGGGGCGGCGATCCGCATCGCCATCTCGGCGGTGTTCGCCGCCAACGTGATGGGCGCGCCGCTGGACTGGTCGAGCATGCTGCAGATCGTGGTGGTGGGCACGCTGATCTCGGTGGGCACCGCCGGGGTGCCGGGCGCCGGCATCGTGATGATCGCCACGGTGTTCTCCCAGGTCGGCCTGCCCATCGAGGCCGTGGCGCTGCTCACCGCCATCGATGCGCTGGTCGGCATGGGCTGCACGGCGCTCAACGTCACCGGCGATCTCGTCGGCACCGCCGTGATCGGCCGCAGCGAGGGCGAGCGCATCGAGACCCGCGCCGCGCCGCAGGCGGCGGCCGTCGCCGGCCAGGGCGACGCCTCATGAGCGCCACCCCCTTCGAGGCGCTGGCCTGTCCGCTCGACGGCGAGGCGCTGACGCGCCGCGACGGCGCCTGGCGCTGCAGCGCCGGGCACAGCTTCGATATCGCCCGGCAGGGCTACGTGCACCTGCTGCCGGTGCAGCAGAAGCGCTCCCGGGATCCCGGCGACAGCAAGGCGATGGTCGCGGCGCGCCAGCGCTTCCTCGAGGCCGGCCACTATCGGCCGGTGGCCGACGCGGTCGCCCGTGCGGTGCTGGCCGGGACGGGGCCCGAGCCGCTGAGCTGCCTCGACGCCGGCTGCGGCGAGGGCTACTACCTGCGCGAGCTGGCCCGAACGTGTGACGAGAAGCGTGACGAAGTGGGCGCAGAGAAGGGCGAGGCGCCGCCGTCGCTGTCGCTGCTGGGCCTCGACATCTCCAAGTGGGCGGTGCTCGCCGCCGCCCGGCAGGGCAAGCAGGCGGGGGTGCCGGCGAGCTGGGTGGTCGGCAGCAACGCCCACCTGCCGGTGCAGACGGGCACCCTGGACCGGCTGCTCTGCCTGTTCGGCTTCCCGGTGGCGGCGGAGTTCGCCCGGGTGATGAGGCCCGGCGGGGTGCTGCTGACGGCCGAGGCCGGGTCGGATCACCTGCGCGAGCTGCGCGAGATCATCTACCCCCGCCTGAAGCCCGAGCGCGCCGCAGAGTCCGCCGCGCCGGCGGGCTTCGCGCGCCTCGATACCGAGACCCTGCGCTACCCCCTCGCCCTCGAGGGCGCCGCCCCCATCGCCGACCTGCTGGCGATGACCCCGCATCTCTATCGCGCCAGCGTCGAGGGCCGGGAGCGGGCGGCGGCGCTCGACGCCCTCACCGTCACCGTGGAGGTGCGCCTGACGCGCTACGTGCGCCAGGGTGCCGAGGAGCCGGCGGCGTGACGCCCGTCACGGATCGGGTCGCCCTCGAGCGCCCCTGCGCGGCCCTGTTCTCCGCACGCTGATCGACAAGGTCGGAGCGGGGTGCAGGGGCCGGGCGCGATCGCCAGGCTCGATCGCGCGCCTCGAGGCCGCGGGGTTTTCGCCGGCCACGGCGGGTGACTATCTTGACAGGTAGCATCGACGCCCAGATCAAGGAGCCCGTGCCCATGAACAAACCCGTGATAGCGGCCAACTCGCCCGCGACCGTGACCCTGACCAAGGGCAAGAAGTACACCTTCTGCCGCTGCGGACGCTCGGCCGACCAGCCCTTCTGCGACGGCTCCCACGCCGGCACGGGTTTCACGCCCCTGAGCTTCGTGGCCGAACAGGACGGCGAGGCCACCCTGTGTCGCTGCAAGCACACCGGCGACGCCCCCTACTGCGACGGCACCCACGCGCGCTTCAGCGACGACGAGGTGGGGAAGGAAGGTCCCGGGGACGCCGCCGACGAGTCGGAGGACGCGCAGGATGGCGACCAGGCGCCCGAGGCCAAGGCCACCGAGGAGGAGCCCACGGTGGCCTTCATCCACCGGCTGGCCCGGGAGGGGCTCGAGCAGATGGGCCCCCACGGCCCGATCGCCGCCATGGGCGTGCCGCGCCACACCCTGCCGCACTGGGACGACCTGCAGATCATGGCCGCCCAGCTGGCGACCCAGCCGCTCGGGGAGGACGCCGAGGTCGCCACCGAGCTGGTGATCGGCCCCGAGGCCAGGAAGCCGCTGACGCTCTCGATGCCGCTGCTGGTCTCGGACATGAGCTTCGGCGCCCTCACCGAGGAGGCCAAGATCGCCCTGGCCCGCGGCGCCGAGCGGGCCGGCACCGGCATCTGTTCCGGCGAGGGGGGCATGCTGCCCGAGGAGCAGCAGGAGAACTCGCGCTACTTCTATGAACTCGCCAGTGCGCGGTTCGGCTACGACGAGGCGCTGCTCGAGAA